>DATIYG010000065.1:0-3178 GCA_035517755.1 Rhizomicrobium sp.
TCGTGCTCGACGCCGTCCTCGGTGACGATGCCGCGCGGCGTGATCTCGCGAATACCCGTGGTGATGAGCTCGACGTTCGGGCGGCGCAGCGCCGCGATATAGACGCCATTGTCGCGCACCGTTCGCTTGGTGCCGAACGGATAGTCGGGAATGACTTTCTCGATCAGGTCCGGCCGGTCCGGCGCCTGGATCTGCATCTGATGGATCATCATCTGGCGCAGCATCTCGTTCACGGCGCTGACGGAGTGCTTCTTGTCATTCCATGCCGGATCGACAGTGACGCCGTCGATGATCCCATCGGTCAACGTCCAGAACAGCCAGAACCGATACCACTTGTCGTACATCGGGATGTGCTCGAGCAGCCATTTCTGCCCCGGCGTGACATCATCGTGGTAATTCGGTGTGGGCCCCAACCACGGCGCCGAACGCTGGAACACGAGCAGCTGCTTCACATCCGCGGCAATTTCGGGAATAACCTGAAATGCCGTCGCGCCGGTGCCGATCACGGCGACACGCTTGCCTTTCAGATCGACATCGTGGCGCCAGCGGGCCGTGTGAAATGTCGGGCCTGCAAAAGTGTCGCGACCTTTGAAATCGGGGATTTTCGGCTGATTCAGCTGGCCCACCGCACTGATGACCGCCGTGGCCTCGAGCGTCTCCTCGCGGCCGCTCTTGTCGCGAACGCGCACCTTCCACTGCGATGACGCTTCATCGAACACCGCTTCGCTCACGGATGTCTCGAACCGGATGTGCCGGCGCAAACCGTATTTGTCGGCCATGCGGCGGAAGTAATCGAGAAGGACGGGCTGCTTCGAGAAGTGCTGCGGCCAGCCATGATTGGGCTCGAAGGAGAACGAGTACATGTGGTTCGGATTGTCGACGCGGCAGCCCGGATAGGAATTCTCCAGCCACGTGCCGCCGACATCGGCATTCTTCTCGATGATGACGAACGGAATGCCCGCTTGCTGCAGCCGGATGCCGGAGAGAATGCCCGACAGCCCGGCCCCGATGACCACGACCTTCATCTTCGCGGCAGCAGCCTTGAGCTTTGGGGTGTCGAAGCGCGGCACGCGCGTGTCTTCGACCGCGATGCCCAGCTCTTCCTTGAGGAACGGAACGTAACGCTCGGGAATTTCGGCGCCGGCGATGAAATCCATCATCTTGCGGATGGTTTCGTTCGACGGCGGCGGTGGCAACGGCTTGCCGTTCGTGTAGTCCAGATAGGCGCGCTTCACCGCGGATCGGATCTCCTCCTGGACCTCCGGCTTGATGGCGCCCTGCCCGTCGCCGAAGAAATCGTATGTCGGCTTGTTCGCTGGCGTGAGATGGCTCGCATCGCCAGTCAGATGCACCAGCGACATCATCAGGCTGGGGATGTGCGCATCCCTGAGCGCCTGATCGATGCTGATATCGGATTCCAGAATGGGAGCAGCGGACATCGGTGTCACCCTCGTTTCGTTTTCTTGACTGGCGGTTTCTTCGCGGGCGCGCGCTTTGGCTTCTCGCCGGCACTCTTGCGGGCAAGCGATTTCAGCAACGTCGCCTCGGCCTCTTTCTTTTCTTCGAATGGGCCGTTCGAGCCCAGCGGCCGGCGGACAACCATGCCCACTTTCCGCATCGCCGCTTCGATGGCTTTCGGGTCTTTCGTTTCGTGCGCTGCGCCTTCGCGAAACAGGTCGCGCGTCAGGCCCCAATGGGCGAGCGCCATTTTCCTTGAACGAGCGGCGACGGCCACTTCGTAGAATCCCAGATTGGCGGTGTAGACCTTGATCGCCGGCATCGATTCAACCGTGCGCCTTTTCGATGGCCTGAACGATATCCTCGATCAGATCGTCCACATCCTCGATGCCGACGGACAGGCGCAGCAAGTCCTTCGGGCAAGGCGTGTCCGGTCCTTCGATAGAGGCGCGATGTTCGATCAGGCTTTCAACGCCGCCGAGCGACGTGGCGCGCTTCCAGATGCGGATGTTGGCGGCGGTTGCGATCGCTGCCTGTTCGCCCCCGCGGATGCGGACGGACAGCATGCCGCTGAAGCCGCCATGCATCTGGCGCTTCGCGATCTCGTGGCCCGGAAACTTCGGCAAACCGGGATAGAGCACTTCGCGAACCTGCGGATGGCCGTTCAAGGCTTCGGCAATTCTCTGGGCGCTCGCGCAGGCAGTCTTCACGCGTGGAAACAGCGTGCGCATGCCGCGCAGCAGAAGCCACGACTCGAACGAGCCGAGAATGCCGCCGAGCTGCACGCGGTTCGCTTTGATGCGGCTCCAGAATTCGTCCTCGTTTCGCGCGATGAGTGCGCCGGCGATCACATCGGAATGTCCATTGAGGTATTTCGTCGCCGAATGCATGACCAGATCGGCGCCATGTTCGATGGGCCGGGTGAGCACCGGTGTCGCAACCGTGGAATCGACGGCCAGCCGCGCGCCGGCATCGTGCGCGATCCTGGCCGCTGCCGCGAGATCGGTGATCATCCAAAGCGGATTGGATGGTGTTTCGACCCAGACAAGCTTCGTGCGTCCGGGCCGCACGGCCGCCCGCAATTCCGAAAGATCGGACATCTCCGCGAAACCGACATCGAGGCCCCAGCCGCGCGCGTACGTGTTGAGCCAGTTGCGCAGCGACCAGTACATCACCTTCGGCGCCACGACATGATCGCCCGGCGAGAGCGCCTGAAACACGGCCGTGGCGGCGGCCGAGCCGGAAGCGAAGAGCAGCGCCTCCGATCCGCCCTCAAGTGCTGACAGAACAGCCTCGGGTTGATCGAATGCGGGATTGTCGGCGCGGGCGTAGTTTCGCCCGGAACGGAATTGATTGTCCGGGTCGCGCTCGAAGGTTGTGGAAACATGCAAGGCCGGGGTGATTGCTTTCGTTCGATCGTCAACCCAGCCCAGAGCCTGCGCAGCCATCGTTGGCGCTCGCACTTTTCCCGTGCCAGTCGCGCGATCCTTGGTGATTCCCATGCAATTTTCCCTATTCGTAGCGCATTGGCCCTAGCGTCAGTGTTCAGCCCATGTTCAGACTTGCACCGGCAAGATTCGCCATCGAACGGCTGCGCGCGGAGCGTATCATTAGTGGCGTGAAAGGACAGTAGAATGCCCGGCAGCCCGCGTCTCGTTTCCCTCAACACCGCCGTGCCGCCCTACCCGGTGGACCAGGCCGATGCTGGCCGCCGCGCGGC
>DATIYG010000066.1:0-2548 GCA_035517755.1 Rhizomicrobium sp.
TGCACATCCAGCCGGTGATCGGTGATGCGCTCGCAGCGCTCCGCGGGACCGAGGGCTGCCTGCTCGCGCGGATGTCCGGTTCCGGCGCGACTTGCTTGGGCCTGTTTCACAGTGACGTCGCTACCCAGAACGCCGCGCAGACAATCCGCGCCAGAGAGCCGCATTGGTGGGTGGTTGCAACAACGCTAAGCTGACCGCTGCTTCAAGCTGTCGAGTGTCTGCATGTCTCCTGCTGCCTTCCGGCGCATTGCTTTGAGCATGCCCGACGCGGTCGAAGGCACACACATGGGGCACGCCGATTTTCGTGTGAACGGAAAGGTGTTTGCGACGCTCGGCTGGCCCGACAAAATGTTTGCCATGGTCAAACTGCCGCTTGAATTGCAGGACGCCTTACTGCGTGCGGCGCCCGAGGCGTTCGAGCCGGCAAGTGGCGCCTGGGGTCGTCAGGGTTCAACACTTGTGCGCCTAGCACGCGCAGACGAAACGTCCCTCAGGGACGCCATCAGGTCGGCCTGGCAGAATGTCGCCGCGGCGAAGTCGAAGGCGCGGTCAAGGAAGCGCGTTTAGAGCGTGATCATTTTAGGTTCGTCTATATCCCGAGTTGGCAAAGTAGTTTGCGCACTCGTCTGGTGAGAAGGCGTTGAGCAGGCCGGCAAGTGCGAGGCAAACAGCTTCGGTGGTTCGGGCGAGCGCCTTTCGCAGGATGTGTTTGAGCTTGGCGAAGACCTGTTCGATCGGGTTCAAATCGGGTGAGTATTTCGGCAGAAAGAAGAGCTTGGCGCCGGCCGATCGAATGAGTTGGCGGACGGCCTTGCCTTTGTGGCTGCCTAGATTGTCCATGATCACGATGTCACCCGGACGAAGCGTGGGAAGCAGGACCTTCTCGACATAGAGGCGGAAGCTCTCGCCATCGATCGGCCCCTCGAGCAGCCATGGCGCTTCGATCCGGTCATGCCGCAATGCGGCCAGAAAGGTCATTGTCGTCCAACGGCCATGTGGAACTTTGCCAATGAGCCGCTGGCCGCGCGGCGCCCAGCCGCGTAGTGGCGCCATATCGGTTCTGGTCCAGGTCTCGTCGATGAAGACAAGCCGCTCAGGATCGATACTTTTTTGATGCCTGCTCCATTGCGCCCGGCGTCGAGCGATGTCGGGACGATCGCGTTCGCCAGCCACCACGCTTTTTTTTGAAGCTCAGCTTCTCGGCGTGGACGAAATCCCAAACCGATCCGTAATTGACCTTCAGCCCGCGCTCGGCAAGTTCGGCCACCAGACCACGTATTGTAAAATCGCCGTCCTTGATCCGCTGTAACAGCCACTCACGGTCTGCGCCGCGGATCGCTTTCGGCTTGTGGCCGCCCATCTGGCCGGGCGCAAGGTTGCCTGTCTTACGAAGCTGGTTCACCCAACCGATCGCCGTGCTGACGCCGATCCCGAACTGCTTGGCAGCTTGATTGCAGGACAATCCACCGCTCTCGACCGCGGCAACCACTCGCTTCCGAAACCCCAACGGGTAAGGCTTGCCCATCCATGCTGGCCTCCATCCCAGTCAGCATGGTGAATCAGAAACTCGCTGATTTGGGAATCCCAAATCGATTCAACCTAATCCGATCCCGCTTTAGCGGTGCTCAGGCAGCGGCCTCGAGCCAGTCAGGCGTTTGCATGTGCCTTCTCGGCGTCCGCCGCGGCAAGCTCGTCGAAGTGAGCGCGACGCTGCAGCCAGAGCAGCAGCATGAGGCCCGGAACGGCGACCAGCATGCAGATCATGAAGAAGGTCGGCCATCCCGTGGCCTTCGCGATATAGCCTGCGCTGGCGGACACATAGGTGCGGCCGACCGCGGCGAGCGCCGTGAGCAGGGCATATTGGGTGGCGGTGTGCAGCGGATTGCGGCACAGCGCGGAGAGATAGGCGACGAAGATTACGGTGCCGATCGCGCTGGTGAAATTCTCCGCCGTGATCGCGGCTGCCAGCGCCCACTCGTTGACGCCGACGATCGCGAGCCAGGAAAACGACAAATTGGCTACCGCCTGAAGCAGGCCGCCGATCCACAGGCTCGCGGCAAGAGGGAATGCGCGCGCGACAAAACCGCCGGCGAAGCCGCCAAGCAGGGTCGCGATAAGGCCGACGCCTTTGACGATCCCGGCGTAGTCGTTGCGCGAGAAGCCGAGATCGATGACGAAGGGTCCGGTCATCACGCCGGAAAACGCATCGGTCAGCTTGAACAGCACAACGAAGGTGAGCGCGGCCCAGGCATTCTTGCGCGACAGGAATTCGACGAACGCCCCGAGCGCGGCCTGGCTGAGCCGCTGCAGCGGCGTCTCGCTGGAAGTCTCCGCATCCGCGCGGCGCGAGGAGGCAGGTTCGGTTGCAAGCAGCGTCGTGATCATACCGATCACGACGCACAGGGCCATTATGACATACCCCCAACGCCACGCCGCCGGCTTGGTAAAACCAACACCTTCGATGCCGCTGACCAGGAACAGCGCGCCGGCTGTCGAAATCAGCATGCCGATGCGGTAGGCGGCGACATACGACGCCATGCCCGCCGCT
>DATIYG010000067.1:0-3547 GCA_035517755.1 Rhizomicrobium sp.
TGAGGAATTCCATAAGCAAGCCCTTTACAAACCAAAGTCGTCGCGGAAGCGATCGATCTGGTGCATCCGCTCATGCAGGATGGTCACGATGCCGATGTCGCCGTTCGCGAGTCTTCGCCAATACACAAAGTGATGTTCATAGCGGAAGAAGTAGCCGTCCACGCCGAATTGGGCTGGCACCGGTCTCGACAGCAGGCCGCGCTTTTCGATCCGTTCGAACGCTTCGAACAGGCCGCTGATGTATTTGTCCGCCTGTTTGGTGCCCCAATGTTCGCGCGTGTAGCGGTAGATTTCGTCGAGGCGATGAAACGCCGCCTCCTGAATGCGGATGGCCACGCCTCACCGCCGGTTGCGCGCGATCACGTCGGCAGCCGTGAGTTTCTTATAGGACGAGTCCGGCGTGGCGAAGGCGCGCGTCAGTTCCGCTCGCAGGCGATCGAACGCTTCGGCTTCGACACGCTCCTTGTCGCGGCGGATCAGGTCGCGAATGTATTCGCTGACATTTTCGTAGGCGCCGCTCTCGCCGACGTTCTCCGCCACGAATTCGCTCAGAACGCCGCCGAGGCGCACGGTCATGGTTGTCGTTTTCGCCATGGCACTCACTGGTCACTCGTATTCATAATAACCAAAAACGAATACGAAGCCAAGGGCAATCTTGCCTTTATGCCCTTGCGAACAAAGGATGCCGCAAGAGATTGGAGGTCATCCATGCCGAAACTGGATGCAGGGGCGCGCGCAGCGGCGCTGAAGGGTCTGCCGGAGTGGCGTGAAGTGACCGGTCGCGATGCGATCACGCGCAAATTCCAGTTCAGGGACTTCAACGCCGCCTTCGCCTTCATGACGCGCGCGGCGCTGCTGGCGGAGAAGATGGATCACCATCCCGAGTGGTTCAACGTCTACAATAAGGTGGACGTCACGCTCTCCACCCACGATGCCGGCGGCATCACCGAAAAGGACATCGCCATGGCGAAGGTGATGGACGAATACGCCGCGAAACTCTAGTCCGCGCCGCGGACCATCAATTCGGGCCAAGTGGCCACGGTCCGATGATCAGCGCGAGCCTACCTGCGGCAATGAACAGTGCGGCGACGATGAAGCGAACGAGAAATGTCGTTTCGATCTTCGCGGTGCGCGTCAAGAGCCACGCCGTCGCCGGACACAATGCGATGCCGGAGAACATCGCGTACCAGCCGTGCGTCAGCGGCAGCGGTCCTTCAGTGAGGATGAGTCCGAAGCCGCCGCCGCCGGCAACGATCGCCCATCCCCATCCGACGATGAAAGCGAGCGCGACAAGCACGCGATCGAGAAGACCACGGTCCACCGACAGGGCAGCCATCACGTCCTCACGAAGCGAACACGCGCCGCCGCTTCATCAGGCTTCCGCCCATCATGCTCAGCACGATCAGCGAAACGAGGAACGTCGCGTGATACCACGGCGGAAACTTCGCGAAGATCATGAACAGGTGTAAGTAGCCGAACGGGATGAGCAGGATGATGCCGGCGATGAGCGAGGACTGGTACTTGTTGCGTCCGATCAGGGCCGCCACGTAGCCGCCAATGATGGAGCTGATGCCGCTTTCGGTGAGCCGCGCGATCATCATCGGCACGGTGAAGAGCATGGGTTTCTCGACCGCGTGATACTCCGGCCAGCCGTAACCCAGTCCAAAGTCCAGGATCGTCACCACGACGATCCACGTCACGACGCCCGCAACGGCGCCTCCGAGAATCCGGACCATTCAAACCCCCAAGCTCTCCGGCGCGAAAAGCGCCGCCCCCGACCTTCGTCCTATAGCAGATTGCGGGCATCTGCGCGACTTCGGAACTTCGATTGTTACCTGCCCGTTGTTTTGACCCGGGCAGAAAGGAGCGACCGATGGCAGACGAAAACCGCGGCGGTGGACGTTCCGCCATGGCATTGATAATTGGCGCATTGATGGTGATCGTGCCGCTCGGCATATGGTACGTCTTCGCCGGCGGTCATTTGAGCGGTCCGCCCGCGAACACAACCCACACGGTCAACCTGAACGTGAAAGGTCCAGGCAAGGGCGGCTGATCACGCCCTGGCGTTCTTCACGAGATCGGCGACCACGCTGGGATCGGCGAGCGTGGTCGTGTCGCCCAGATTGGAAATGTCGCCTTCGCCGATCTTGCGCAGGATGCGGCGCATGATCTTGCCGGAGCGCGTCTTCGGCAGGCCCGGCGCGAATTGGATCACGTCCGGCCTGGCGATCGGCGAGATCTCGTGGCTCACCCATTGCTTCAGTTCGTTCGCCAGCGCATCGGACGGCTGTTCGCCGGCGTTCAACGTGACGAACGCATAGATGCCCTGGCCCTTGATGTCGTGCGGATAGCCGACCACCGCCGCCTCGGCCACTTTCGGATGCGCAACCAGCGCGGATTCCACTTCCGCCGTGCCGAGGCGATGGCCCGACACATTGATCACGTCATCGACGCGGCCGGTGATCCACCAATAGCCGTCTTCGTCGCGCCGGCATCCATCGCCGGTGAAATACTTGCCGCGATAGGTTTTGAAATAGGTGTCGATGAAGCGCTGGTGATCGCCATACACCGTGCGCATCTGCCCCGGCCAGGAATCGAGCAGCACGAGATTGCCGGACGCCGCACCTTCGACGACCTTGCCGTCGGCATCGACGAGTTGCGGCTGGATTCCGAACAGCGGCTTCGTCGCCGAACCGGGCTTCAGGTCGGTGGCGCCGGGCAGGGGAGAGATGAGGATGCCGCCGGTTTCCGTCTGCCACCACGTGTCGACCACCGGGCAGCGGCTGTCGCCGATCGTGCGGTAATACCAGAGCCACGCTTCGGGATTGATCGGCTCGCCGACGCTTCCGAGCAATCGCAATGACGCGCGCGATGTGCGTTTCACCGGCGCTTCGCCTTCGCGCATCAGGGCGCGGATCGCCGTAGGTGCGGTGTAGAAGATGTTGACCTTGTGTTTGTCGATCACCTCCCAGAAGCGCGACGTGTTGGGATAATTCGGCACGCCTTCGAACATCAAGGTGGTGGCGCCGTTGGCCAGCGGCCCGTAGACGATGTAGCTGTGCCCGGTCACCCAGCCGACATCGGCCGTGCACCAGTAGATGTCGCCGTCGTGATAATCGAACACATATTGATGCGTCATGGCGGCGTACATCAGGTAGCCGCCGGAGGTGTGCAGCACGCCTTTCGGCTTTCCCGTCGAGCCGGACGTGTAGAGGATGAACAGCGGATCCTCCGCGCCCATTTCGGCGGGCGGGCAATCGGCGGACACTTTCGTGGCTGCCTCGTGGTACCAGACGTCGCGGCCGCTCTGCATGGCGATCGCCCCGCCCGTGCGCTTGACCACGATGACCGTCTTCACGTCCGGGCACTTCGCGAGCGCCTCGTCCACATTGTTCTTGAGCGGGATCGGCTTGCCGCCGCGCAAGCCTTCGTCCGACGTCAGCACGATGGTCGAGGTGCAATCCTGGATGCGCCCGGCAATGGAATCCGGCGAGAAGCCGGCGAAGATGACGGAATGGATGGCGCCGATGCGCGCGCAGGCGAGCAT
>DATIYG010000068.1:0-3820 GCA_035517755.1 Rhizomicrobium sp.
TGCGCGGCCTTGGCTTTGGCGCCGGTGTTCAGGCGATCGGCAAAGCCGCTGTCGTTGAGGTCTCTCATTGCATGTCCTTGTTCGAGTGTCGGGAACGGCACAGGCGCCGCCCATCATTAACGCGGGCGCGCGGCGCACGCCCGCATGTCCGCAAAGCCAGGCCAGTCAATTGTCGAGGAAGGACCGCAGCTTCCGTGACCGGCTCGGGTGTTTCAGCTTGCGCAAGGCCTTCGCCTCGATCTGGCGGATGCGTTCGCGCGTGACCGAGAATTGCTGGCCCACTTCTTCGAGCGTGTGATCGGTGTTCATGCCGATGCCGAAGCGCATGCGCAGCACGCGCTCCTCGCGCGGCGTAAGCGTGGCCAACACGCGCGTGGTGGTTTCGCGCAAGTTGGCCTGGATCGCGGCATCAATGGGCAGCACCGCGTTCTTGTCCTCGATGAAGTCTCCGAGATGGCTATCCTCTTCGTCGCCGATCGGCGTTTCGAGGCTGATGGGCTCCTTGGCGATCTTCAGGACCTTGCGCACCTTTTCGAGCGGCAAGCCGAGGCGCTCGGCCAGCTCTTCCGGCGTCGCCTCGCGGCCGATCTCGTGCAGCATCTGGCGGCCGGTGCGGACGAGCTTGTTGATCGTCTCGATCATGTGGACCGGAATGCGGATGGTGCGCGCCTGATCGGCGATCGAGCGGGTGATCGCCTGCCGGATCCACCAGGTTGCATACGTGCTGAACTTGTAGCCGCGGCGGTACTCGAACTTGTCGACCGCCTTCATCAGCCCGATGTTGCCTTCCTGGATGAGATCGAGGAACTGCAGGCCGCGGTTGGTGTATTTTTTGGCGATGGAAATCACGAGCCGCAGATTGGCCTCGATCATCTCCTTCTTCGCCTGGCTCGATTCGCGCTCGCCCTTCTGCACCGTGTGCACGATGCGGCGGAAATCGGTTGGCGACTGGCGGGTCTCCTGCGCCAGAACCTGAATCTCGTCGCGGTGCTCGTGGACCTTCTCGCGTTCCTCGGCGACGAAATCCTTCCAGCCCATGCGGGAGAGACGGCCGACACGGCGCGCCCAGTTGGGATCGAGCTCGTTGCCGAAATGCTCCTTGAGGAAGTCGACACGATCGACACCGTGGGATTCGGCAAGCCGCAGCAATTTGCCTTCGAGGCTGAGCAGACGCCGGTTGATGCCGTACATCTGGTCGACGAGGGCCTCGATGCGGTTGTTGTTCAGCTTGAGCGATTTGACGAGATCGACCGTATCGTTGCGCAGCTTCTTGAAGCGGCGCTCCTGGCCGGTGGAAAGTTCGTCCGCGCCGAGCGCTGCTTCCACGCTCGCATCCTGCAGCTTGCCGAGCTTCTTGTAGAGGTTGGCGATCTTGTCGAGCGTCTCCAGCACCTGCGGCTTCAGCGCCGCTTCCATGGCGGAGAGCGGCAGATTGCCTTCCTCCTCCAGCTCTTCGGCTTCCGCGGCGGCGGCAGCGGCGGCATCGGCGGCGGCCGCGGCAGCGACGGGATCATCGTCGAAGGCAGGCTGAGGGCGCGGCGGCGGCGGTGCGGGTTTGCGGAATTCGGGGCGCGGCGCGACAGCGGCGGCCATCGGCGCACCGTTGATCGGCCGGCCGCTCGGGTCGGTGAACACAGACTCCGGCACGTTCTGCAGCGGCTTGCCATCCGGGCCGACCGGTGGCGGCACGTTCGGCTTGCCGTCCGGGCCCATCGAATACATGGCTTCGAGATCGATGATGTCGCGGAGCAGAACCTTTCCTTCGTTCAGCTCGTCGCGCCACACGGTGAGCGCCTCGAAGGTGAGCGGGGATTCGCAGAGCGCGCCGATCATCAGCTCGCGGCCGGCCTCGATGCGCTTGGCGATGGCGATCTCGCCTTCGCGCGAAAGCAGCTCCACCGATCCCATCTCGCGCAGATACATGCGCACGGGATCGTCGGTGCGGTCGTACGGCTCGTCTTCGCCGTCGGCCTTGGCAACGACAGCCTTGCCTTGCGCCACCGCCGGCACCGCGCCTTCGGCCTGCTCTTCCTGCTCTTCGGATTCGATGACGTTGATGCCCATCTCGCTGAGCATCGACATCGTGTCCTCGATCTGCTCGGAGGACACTTTCTCGGATGGCAGAACCTTGTTCAGCTCGTCATAGGTGACGTAGCCGCGCTGCTTGGCGCGCGTCACCATCTTGCGGACGGACACATCGGTCATGTCCAGCAGGGGGGAATCGGCATCCTCGCGCTGGATGTTGGGATCGCCCGGCTCGCCCGGCTTCACACCCTTCTGGGGGAGGACCGGCTTCTTCGCGGCCTCGGCCACGATGGTGTGGGGACCGCCTTTGCCGTTGGTCTTGGTCTCAGGCCGCCTGGAAGCAGCGGCCTTGGCGGCAACCGGCTTGACGGGCGTGGATTTGGCCGGGGCGGCCTTCTTCTCAGGCTTGGCCGGCGGTTTCGCCTGCTTCCTGGCGGCGGATTTCGCCACAGCGGCCTTGGCCTGAGGCTTCGCCTTCACCTTGAGAGGGGTTTTTGCCGGTTTCGCCGTCTTCTTGTTTGCCGTCTTCGCCACGCCAGTCCGTATCCAAAATGAGTGCCCCTACCCTATGTGGGCAGAAGCGGCTTTTCGCTATCCGAGTGCCGAACTACTCGTTCGGGAGGTTGCGGGCCAGAAGCCGGTGCGCTTCCTGCCAGCTTTCCTCGCTGCCATCCGCTTTGAAACGCTCCATTGCCGCCATGCGTTCGGGGGCAATTTCGGCCAATTCCCGCAAATGAGCGGCGGCGCTGAGCCAGCGGGCCTCGAGTGCATCGACCTCGGCGTCTCCTTGTCCGCTAAGGCCGCCGGGCCCTTGCTGCGCGCGGAAACGCTCGAGCAATTCGCCCAGACCTGCCCGAATGAGATGGTTTTCCAGGCCCCTCTTTTCAAGCCTGAACCCGGAGGCGGCGAGGTCTAGGACCTCGCGCCTCAGCCTGTCAAGCGAACGGTCGGAGAGGGGCAGGGCCGCCAGCACCTCGCCTTGCCGCAAGGCAATTTCCGGCGCCTCGAGCAGCATCTGCATGAGCTCGAGTTCCTTGGTCCGGCGGGCGCCGGTCCCGGAGCGGGCAAGCAGGCTGTTCTTCACCGCCGGCGATACGGTCTCGACCGGGCGCTGCGGAAACGATTGGCCGGGCGGGAACCGGCGCGGTGCCGGCCGGTCGCCCTGGTTCGCGCGCGGGGTGAACTGGCGGCGCTTGAACTGCTCGAACACGTGCTGCTCGAACTCGCGGCGGTAATAGTCGGCGATCTTGGGATCGGAGATGGCGGACGTAATTTCGGCCAGCGACCGTTCCAGACCGGCGCGCCGTTCCGGCGTCGAGAAATCCTTGCCTTCGGTTTCGACCCGCCACAGCACCTTTGCGAGCGGCTCGGCTTCGTCGAGAATCTTCTTCATCGCGGAGGCGCCGCTGACGCGGATGAGACTGTCCGGGTCCTCGCCCGCCGGCAGGAACGCAAAGCGCAACGAATAGCCCGGCTTCAGATGGGGCAGCGCCAGGCGCGCGGCGCGATTGCCGGCGCGCAGGCCCGCATCGTCGCCATCGAAGGCGAGGATCGGCTCGGGCGCCGTGCGCCACAACAGATGCAGCTGATCTTCGGTCAGCGCCGTGCCGAGCGGCGCCACCGCATAGTCGAACCCGGCGCGCACCAGCGCGATCACATCCATGTAGCCTTCGGCAAGGATGATCGTGCCGGCTTTGAGTGCAGCTGGGCGCGCGGTAATGAAATTGTAGAGCAGGCGGCCCTTGGAGAAGAGCGGCGTCTCGCCGGTGTTGATGTATTTCGGCTTGGCATCGGG
>DATIYG010000069.1:0-18984 GCA_035517755.1 Rhizomicrobium sp.
GATACTCTCTCCCTGTGGCGGGCGGCGGGCCTGGCTGCGGTTGCCTTGCCGTGCTGGTCGAAGAACACGCGCATCACCGCGGCCACGCCGCCCGAATTCACCGAGCGCATGTTCGATTCGTAGAAGAAGCCCTTCGACCACGGGCTGGCGATGATTTCGTAGGACGGAAAATAGTCGATGTTGGCGTGCGTATCGGCGAGCTCGCCGGCAACCGCACGCAACACGGATTTCGAATACATCGTGGCGAGCAGCACATGGCGGTCGGAAGCCGTCGCCGTCAGCGGCACGGGCGAGACTGTCAGGATGATCCGCACATCCGGATTGTGCTGCTTCAGCAGCGCGAGGAATTTCTCGAAATCCTCGCGGATTTCGGCGGCCGTGAAATTCCGGAATTCGTGCAGGGCGGGATCGTATTCGCCGGCGATGGTGCCGGGCGCCGTGGGGTAGACCCGGCCCGTCTTGCGGCTGACCCAGGCTTCGGTAAGGCCAAGCGTGAAGATCAACACATTCATCTCGCTCAGCATCTCGCGCACTTTTCCGAGATGGAATTTGCGGTTGGCGACCGCCTCCTCCAGCGATTCAAATCCGCGCGGCTCGATGTTGGGACGGATCGCGTCGTAGACGCGGCCATCCCTGGTCCAGAAATCGTCCGGATCAATTGTGCCGCTGAACGAATCCTCGGCCAGCTGCAGCAGCTGGCGCACTGTGTAGATGTTGCCGTAGCGCGCGGAATAGAGCGTGAAGCCGAAGGATTTCTGCGTGGCGTCGTCGAGATTGGGTGGCGGCGGCTCCTTGTCGAGGATCGAGAAGCCATTGGCGCGCAGATAGTTCGCGATGTGCTGGGCAAAGCAGCTGCCGGCGGTCGCGATCCTGTCGTCCGCGGCGATGGCGAACTTCTTGCGGTAGAGATCGGTGACGGTGAGCGGATGCTGCTCGGCGACACCGTTGCGCCAGAATTTCCGCGGCTCGAGATTTTCGTACGGGGATACCACGACGGCCGCCTCGCTCTTGTTGCGTGGGGGCAAGAAAAACATGCCGGTTGAGAGCAAACAAGCCGTCTGATACGAGCCCCTTCATATCCCAGCAGGACCCGACTGGCTTGCGCGCCTGGAAAGACAGTTCTTCCGAGACAAATCCGATCCGCGCGGGGGTGCGGCTCATGGAGTCGCTGCCCATCCTTGCCGACAACAATCCGTCACGTCCGCGCCAATCCTCGGTCAAAGGCGCGCTCAACGAGGTCACGCTGGCTGGCGATTTCGCGCAGTTCGGGGTCTATCGCGGCAAGTCGGCGCGCATCATTCACCGCATGATGAGCGGCGACCGGCGGCTTCACCTGTTCGACAGCTTCGAGGGCCTGCCGGAAAACTGGACGCCCCAAAAACCGGCCGGGCACTTCAAGCTGGCGCCGGACGAAATCCCCACCTTCGAAGGCGACAACGTCATCATCCACAAGGGATGGTTCAAGGATACCGTGCCGCAATGGGCAGGCACGCTGAGCGCGCCGCTGGCCTTCCTGCACATCGACGCCGATCTCTACAGTTCGACGGTGGATGTCCTGTTCAACCTCAACGATGCGATCGTGCCCGGCACCATCATCCTGTTCGATGAATATGTGCTGGGCCGCTCCGATGACGAGCATCGCGCCCTGCTCGACTGGGCGGCGAAATTCGGCCGCAAATTCGACTATCTGTGGCGCACCAGCGGAGCGCAGGTCTGCATCCGCATTACCGCCTGAGACCGGCACTCTCGTCACGCCGCCGACATTTCCTGATCTTCCGGCTTCCCGGGCACGCCGGGCGCCGGCTCCCCGGCAAGGCCCTGGATGTGCTGGGCCAGGATGAAATAGCCCTTGCGGGAGAAATGCGATCTGCCGACCACTTCGGCGGCCGGAATGACGGCCGCAAGATCGACATACCGGAAGCGGTCGGAATTTGCCCGGCAATAGCCGCGGCAGGTGTCATTGAAGCGGTCTTTGCGCTCCTTTCCGCCTTCCTCGGTTCTCACATGCGTGTTGGCTCCGAGCACGAAGACGCGGCAACTGGCGGGGGCAAGCTCTCCGATGCGATCGAATACACGAATGAGGAGCGACAGCCTGTCGTCCTCCCCGTAAGCGAGCGCCTTCAGGTTATCGGCGAACCATTGCTGGTCACGCTTGACCAGATCCAGCTGCATCCTGTTTGCGAGCCGGAGCTCGACGCCGTCGCTGGTGCGGAAATACTTCCCCTGCATCACAGCCCACAGCGACAGGAGGACGATCTCTGCGGACGCAATGCCTTCGTCGAAATTCACGGCGTCCTCGTGGCTCCAGTAGTTGAGCCGGCGCAGCGTTTCGGATTCGCGCACCACGGTGCGGTCGTTCAGCACGAACCCTGGATCGGTATAGACGACCATCACGTCGTTCTTGCATCCGTTCACGAACTCGAGCCGCCTGGTGCTGCAATAGCTGGAGAGCTGGAGCAGTTCGCAGGCGCCCAGCAACACGAGCCTGCGGTTGCTTGCGGCTACGCCCTCCTCGGCATCGCTGGCGGCGGCATTGATCCAATCAACCGACGCATGAGGCTCGAGCCCATACGATACGGGTCCGGCGATTTCGATGTCGGGCCGGCCGAGCTGCTCATAGACGTATTGCTCGATACCCATGTTCATCGCGCGGCAGGAGAACGCGAAATGAATGAGGTACTTCTTGCGCGCCTTTCGCCGCATCAGGAAGAAGCCGACGATGCCGTAGTCGCCGTAATTGTCCACGGCGCGCACGCAACCGGCGTGATAGGCATACGTCTCGGTCAGCAGGCTGCGGAATTCCTCCACCGCCTCTTGTGTCTCCAGCCTCTTCTTCGTGTAGTTGAGCTGGTTGGTGCGGTTGATCAGTTCGATCACGCGATCGAAGTTGGCTTCGATGTCGTAGTCGATGGTCACGCGAATGTTGCTGGCGCGCAGGAACTCTTCGTTGGAAAGGTCGGTTGTCGCCCGCTCCTCCACTTTCTTCTGCAGAAATCGGTATTGGTTGAGCCGTGTCAGCTCCGGATCGGGTTTGCCGATGCAGTGCGGATGGTCGAGAAGCGTTTCCAGGACGTCCTTCGGACGCGCCGCCATGATGCCCGGATTGAAGAATTTCGCCTCTTCGAGATTGGACGGATTGTCGTCAACGAAGAGGACATTCTCCGCGCGCAGAGCTGCCCCTTCGATCATCTCGGCGATGGCCTTGCCTTTCGGATTGAAGCTGATCGCCGGGAACACGAAATAGTCCCACACCCCGAGCTCGGTGAGCTTGGCTTTCACGGCCGAGGAATCGTTTTTCGAGCAGATCGAATTGATGATGCCGCGACGGGAGAGTTCAATCACCGTTTCGCAGTTTGCCTCGATCGGCGCGACACCCCCTTCAAGCAGTGTCCCCCGCCAGAACGTGTCATCGAGGTCCCATACAACCAGCTTGACCGCGTTTTCGATCATGGCACCTCGGCAATGCCCCGAGATCGCTGATCTACGTCATTTCGCCGCCATCACATCATTGCTTCTTCGCCACTTTCGCGTCATTGCTTCGAGTTCATTCTAGGCACCACTTCAGGATCGCTTTCTGTGCGTGCAGGCGGTTCTCCGCTTCGTCGAACACGACCGATTGTGGTCCGTCGATGACGGCGTCGGTAACTTCCTCGCCACGATGCGCCGGCAGGCAGTGCATGAAGATCGCATCCTTGCCTGCCTTCGCCATCAGGCGCTCGTTCACCTGATAGGGCGCCAGCAGATTGTGCCGCTTCGGACGGGCGGCATCGTCGTCACCCATCGACACCCAGGCATCGGACACGACGCAATCCGCCCCCTTCACGGCTGCATCGGCGTCGGCGGTGAAGCTGACATCGGCCTTCTCGGCCTTCACCCATTCGCGCAGCTCCGGCGCGGCCGACAATTCCGGCGGCGAGGCGACGCGCATCCTGAATCCGAACCGCGCCGCGGCGTGCACCCACGAGGCGAGCACATTGTTGGAGTCGCCGCTCCACGCAATGGTGGCGCCCTTGATTGGGCCGCGATGTTCCTCGAACGTCATCACGTCCGCCATCACCTGGCAGGGATGGCTCACCTTCGTCAGGCCGTTGATCACCGGAACGGTGGAATTGTCCGCAAGCTCCTGCATCAGCGCGTGATCGATGATGCGGATCATCACGGCATCGACATAGCGCGACAGCACCTTGGCGGTGTCGGCAACGGTTTCCTCGCGCGCGATCTGCATGTCGCGGCCGGACATCATGAGGGTGGTGCCGCCGAGCTGGCGCATGCCGACATCGAAGGAGATGCGCGTGCGCGTGGAATGCTTGTCGAAGATCAGCGCCAGCACGCGTCCGTTCAGCGGCGCATCGGAATCGAACGCGCCGTGCGGCAGGCCCTTGCGCCGATCCTTGCGCTCGCGCGCCTCGGCAATGAGGCCGCGCAACGTGTCGGAATCGAGATCGGACAGATCGAGAAAGTGCTTGACCATTACCTCTCGCTCCCGGCGCCCAATGACGTGCTTCTTCGTGTTCTTGGTGCACTTGGTGGTGAGTCTTTCACCACAAAGAACACAAAGAGCACCAAGGAAAAATCGCGCGTCACGCCACAGCCGTCTTGCTTTGCCCGGATTCGAACTCGCGCGCCGCTGCGGTGAGTTTCTCCATCGCTTCGCGCACCTGCGCCTCTTCGATGATGAGCGGCGGCAGCAGGCGCACGACATTGTCGCCGGCGCCGATGGCCAGCATCCCGTGGGCGCGCAGCCGGTCGATGAACTCGGTGTTCGGCACGGCCATCTTGAGTCCCAGCATCAGTCCCTGCCCGCGCACATCCTCGAACACGGACGGATGCTCGCTCACCAGCGAGGCGAGCTGCTGCTTGGCGTAATTGCCGACGCGCTGTACATGCTCGAGGAATCCCGGCTCCAGCACGACATCCAGCACGGCATTGCCGACCGCCATGGCAAGCGGATTGCCGCCGAAGGTCGAGCCATGCGTGCCGCCGGTCATGCCTTTAGCGGCTTCGGCGGTAGCAAGACACGCGCCGACGGGAAATCCGCCGCCAATGCCTTTGGCGATGGCCATGATGTCGGGCTCCACGCCGGACCATTCATGCGCGAACAATTTGCCGGTGCGCCCGATGCCGGTCTGGATTTCATCGAAGATGAGCAACATGCCGCGTTCGTCGCACAGGCGGCGCAGATGGCGCAGGAATTCCGGCGGCACGGGGCGCAATCCGCCCTCGCCCTGGATCGGCTCGATGAGCAGCGCGGCGGTGGCGTCGGTGACAACCGCGGCAAGCGCCTTCATGTCGCCCATCGGAACCTGGTCGAAGCCTTCGACTTTCGGACCGAAGCCTTCGAGATATTTCGCCTGACCGCCGGCCGCGATGGCCGCCAGCGTGCGGCCGTGAAACGCACCTTCGAACGTCACGATGCGGAAGCGCTCGGGCGCGCCGTTCGCGAAGTGATAGCGCCGCGCCGTCTTGATCGACGCCTCGATCGCCTCGACGCCGGAATTGGTGAAGAACACGGTGTCGGCGAACGTGGCTTCGATCAGCCGCCGCGCAAGCTTCTCCTGTCCCGGCACGCGATAAAGGTTCGACGTGTGCCACAGCTTGCCGGCCTGCTGCGTCAGCGCCTCGACGAGGTGGGGATGCGCATGGCCGAGCGCGTTCACCGCGACGCCGGCGCCGAAGTCGAGATATTTGCGGCCCTGCTCGTCGAAGAGATAGGCGCCTTCGCCATGATCGAACGCGACGTCGGCACGCGCATAGGTGGGCAGGAGGGAGGGAAACGAGGACGACACGGGATAGCTCCGGCGAGGCGAGCGCGTTATCCGCAAGTTCGCCCCCCAAGGTCAAGCAAATGGTCAGCTATGCCCGGCTGGTTGCCGGGTACAGCAGCGACTCCGCCGGAATATTCCACTCGCGATGAAGCTTCCACGCTTGCTCCAACGTGAGTGGCCGCTTTCGACTCAGGATTTCCGAGGCGCGCGAGCGTGAACCGATGAGCTGTGCCAGATCCGCCTGCCGTAAGCCGGATTGTTCCATCCGAAAGCGAATGGCCTCGACGGCATCTGGCGGATCGATCGGCCAGTGCTTCGCTTCATAGGCCTCGATCAATGTCGCAAGCACATCAAAGCGATCCGCGTCCGGCGTTCCACGCTTGGGCTCGCGCTCGAAATAGCGTTCGATTTCCTTCAGCGCCCAATCGTAGTCGGCTTCCGTCCTGATCGGACGAATCTTCACCGTCGTTGTCCTTCGCATACAGAACCATACTCTCAAATGCGTCGCGGTTCCGCCACCAAATTGCCTTACCGGCTGGCACCATTGGGCGTGTGGAGACGAAGGGGACTGTCATGACGTTGCGATTCTGGGCGGTACTGGCACTCGGGGTTTCCGTTTCCGGCACGATTTCGGCCGAGACGCAATCGGCGGCCCCGCACAAGACTCTGCGGGCTTTCAAATCCGACGATGAGATCCGCGACTTCCTCAAGCGCCACATGCCCAAACGGGGTCGTGTCGGAGTGCTAAACGCCCCAATGGCCATGCTGGCCGAACCGCCGGCGCCGCCTCCGCCGCCTTCTGCATCTGCCGACAAGGTGGAAACGGTTGTGTCAGCCGGCGCGCCCGCGTCGGCCGATCGCATCACCAACAATCAGGAAGCCGGAGTCGACGAAGGCGACATCGTCAAGAAGCGCGGCGACATTCTCGTCGTGCTCAGGCGCGGGCGACTGTTCACCATCTCGCTCGCCCATGGCCGCATGCAGCCGGTGGGCATGATCAATGCCTATCCGCCAGGCGTGGATGCGCGCGACGACTGGTACGACGAGATGCTGATCCATGACGACCGCATCATCGTCATCGGCTACAGCTATGGCCGCGGCGGCGTGGAGATCAACCGCTTCCACCTTGGCGGCGACGGCCATCTCGCCTTCGAGGATGCCTATCAGCTGCGCGCCAACGATTACTATTCGTCGCGCAACTACGCCTCGCGCCTGATCGGATCGCGGCTCGTATTCTATTCGCCGCTCTATGTCGGATATTACGGCGATCCGTTCGAGCGCTTCCCGGCGCTGCGGCGATGGACAGGCGATGCAAACGCGAAGTTCGCGCGCATCGTCAGCGCGCGGCATGTCTACGTGCCGGCAATCGTGAACGATGGTCCCGGGGACCTTGCGGCGCTGCACACCGTCACCAACTGCGATGTGACGGCGCCGGTGCTCGATTGTCACGCGACATCCGTGTTCGGGCCGGCGTCGCGCAGCTTCTATGTGTCGGGGAACGCAGTCTATGTCTGGACCTCCGGCTATGACTGGCAGAGCCGCGGTCCGCGCTCCGGGATGCTGTATCGCCTGCCGCTCGATGGCAGCGCGCCCTCGGCCATCGGCGTGCGTGGCGCGCCCACCGACCAATTCTCGTTCCGCGAAGATCCGGGACTGCTGAATGTGCTCGTGCGCGCCGACAGCGCCGGCGATGCGATGTGGAACGGCGAGCACAGCGCCGGCGCCATCGCGCTGCTGCGCCTCAGCTCGCGCGAATTCGGCGACGGATCGGACGAAGCTGCAATCGGCGACTACCGCAGCCTGCCGCGCCCCGTGGCCAGCGACTCCTACGATTTCCACAACCGCTTCGCCGGCGACTACGTCCTCTACGGCGTCGGCAATGGCTGGGGCGCACCGCGAGACTCGCGATCGTTTCTGGTCGCCGCAGGCTTGCGCGACGGCAACGTCACCGAGTTGCCCCTCGAACATGGCGTCGACCGCATCGAGCTGATGGGGCCGGATGCGCTGGTGATCGGCAGCGACGCGCACAACGTCACCTTCGCGGCAATCGAACTCGGGCGCACGCCGCATCTCGGCGACACCGTCTCGCTCGCCAGCGCCTCGCAGGCGGAGAGCCGCAGCCACGCCTTCTTCTACAAGCCGGAATCGCGCGACGGCACGGCCGGTGTGATCGGCCTGCCGGTGGCGCGCGAAGGGCGCCCCGAGTACCGCCAGCTGTTCGAGAATTCCGTCGCCATGGAATATCTGCGCTGGTCGGATCGGCGGTTCCGGCCGCTCGGCGAACTCGACGCCAGCAACCATGGCTTCCGCGACGACGCGTGCGTCGCATCGTGCGTCGACTGGTACGGCAATGCGCGGCCGATCTTCCTGCCCGATCGCACTTTCGCGCTGATGGGTTACGAGCTGGTGGAAGGCGCGCTGTCGCCGAACGCGATTCGCGAAACGGACCGCATCAGCTTTGCGCCGCTTTCCATCGAGAAAGTCGATCGATAGCGCGGGCCAACCGAAAGATAACAAAATCGTAAGACGACGAGGCAGGCAACGCGCGCCCCATCCTGTGCAAGGGCGCTCGGGATCACGCAACACGCGCGCAACCTGTGCTATAGGAAAGCGGTTGTCCAAGAGGGCTGGCGCAAAAAAGCGTTGGAGGACTTCATGAGACGCATGCTTCTGATCGCGGCGGCGCTTGCCTTTGCGTGGCCGGTTGCCGCGCTGGCGGCACCGCCCGACAAGAACAACACACCGATGACGCGGCCGGCTGTCGGCGCGCGCCCGGTCGGCAAGCCGGGCAACGGGCATCATCGGCCACCGCACCATCGGCCACCGCACCACAGGCCGCCGGGCACAAAGCCGCCCGCGCATCGTCCGCCGCATCATCGCCCGCCGGTCTGGCACAGGCCGACCGCGAACAAATGGTGGTGGCGCAACAGATGGATCGGCCGCGTGCGCGCACCGGTGTTCGTCTATCCGCGAGGCTACGCGTATCGCCACTGGGCCGCCGGACAGCGGCTGCCGGCGCTCTTCCTCACTGCGGCGTATTTCTACGATGCGTTCGCAGCGCTGGGACTCGATCCGCCGCCACCGGGCTATCGCTGGGTGCGTTACGGCCCGGATTTGCTGCTGGTGAATCTCAGCACGGGTGAAGTGGAGGACGTGGCGTACGGCGTTTTCTACTGACCATGACAAGAAGGGGACGCGGATAACGCGTCCCCTTTTCGGGGGCGCAGTTATGGCATCGGATGCACTTGCGGGGGGCGGTTTTCTGCGGCCGCTGATCAACCGGCCGTATCTGCTGGCGGCGACGGCGCTCGGCGTCGCGCTCTATTTTGCCGTGTCGCCATGGGTGGCGCGCCCGATTACCCGCGCTCTGATCGGCTGGGATGCCGGCGTCACCCTGTTTCTCGCGCTGATGCTGTTCGTCTTCATGCCGGATGTGGATGTGGACCGCATCAAGAAGCGCGCCATCGCCCATGACGAAGGCGGACATCTCATTCTGCTGCTGACGATCTTCGCGTCCATCGCCAGCGTGGGCGCCATGGTGGCCGAGCTGTCGCTGGCGAAGGCAGATCCAAACGGAGCGTGGCGCGTGGCGCTTGCCGTGGGAACCGTCGTCCTCTCCTGGGTCTTCGTGCAGGTCGTGTTCGCGATGCACTACGCCCATCTTTACTATCTTGCGGAGGAGAGCGGCGAGCCGCGTGGCGGGCTGGAATTCAACCAGTGCGGCGAGCCGGATTACTGGGACTTCCTGCACTTCTCCATCGTGCTGGGCGCCACCTCGCAGACGGCGGACATCACGTTCAGCTCGAAGCCCATGCGCCGCATCGGCACCTTGCACACCCTGGTGGCGTTCGGATTCAACACCGCCATCCTCGCCACCATGATCAATCTGGCGGCAAGCCTGTTCTGATTGGCTAGAGAGCGAAGCCCAGATCGAGCGAAAGCGGCATGTTGGCCACTTCCACCGCGGACGGCGCCGGCAGCGCCGCAGCGTGATGCTCCCAGGACTGGGCGCATGTCAGCCAGTAGAGCCGGTCCTCGAGGCGCGCGGCGTAGGCCGCACGGCTGCGGGCGTAGGCCGCGCTGGAGAGATAGCGGGCGCGGCGGGCGTCAACGGACTGCGATCTCATCGTCCCGATCCGATACGAAAGCCAACCTGAAGGCTGGCTGAACAAACCGTTCAGCGAGTTCCGTGCCAGTCCGGGTTCCCGCGGGCAGCCATGCGCGGGCGGCATTCTTCCGCGGAGTTCCCCCGCTAAACTGGGACAACACCAGATGTTGAAGGAGCGATCTCATGACGCAGTTGAACGGACGCTGTTCGTGCGGCGCGGTGAAATACCGGATGACCGATGCGCCGATGTTCATCCATTGCTGCCATTGCCTGGACTGCCAGCGGCAGACGGGATCGGCCTTCGTGCTGAATGCGCTGATCGAGGCAGACCGCGTCGAGCAGCTTTCCGGCGAAACGCGCGAGAGCCCGCAGCCGACCGACTCCGGGCGGCAGCACATCATCCATCGCTGCGGAGAATGCGGCACGGCGCTGTGGAGCAATTACGGCGGCAGGCGCGAGATCCGTTTCGTGCGCATCGGCACCCTGGAGAAGCCATCCGCGCTTTCACCCGACGTGCACATCTACACGCGATCGAAACAGCCATGGCTCCAATTGCCGGGAAGCGGCGTAGGCTCGACCACCGGCAAGCCGGCAGAGATATGCGAGGCGTATTACGACTCGTCGAAACTCTGGCCCGCTGCAAGCCTGACGCGGCGCAAAGCGGTGTTTGGGTGAAGGCCAGACGGCCTCGCGTTGCTCGTATCGTGTCGCATCATATTGCTTTGGGCACGATGACGGGAACACTGCGCGCCCTCCCGCGAAGCATCGTCCAACTGAAGCAATCAGTCCTTTGGCCGCACCATGATGGTCATGTGCATCTGCGGATGAATCCGGCAATGCGCATGATAGAGGCCGGGCTTGTCGAACTTGACGACGATTTGCTGATTGTACTCGGCCATGCCCTTGTCCTCCGACGTGCCATCGGCATTGTCGATCGTGACGTCATGGGCGATACGATCGGTATCGGTGAACCGTACGGAATCGCCCGCCTTGATCGTCACGGCATTCGGTACGAACTGCAGATCCTTCTGATCGACGGCGACTTCCGCCGCGCTCGCACCGGAAATGATGCCCGCCGAACCAAGGGCTGCCGCCAGCGCAACCGTTTTCAAATTTTGCATCCTGTCCTCCCCTAAAGTGCAAACCAAAGGAACAGCCGGAACGTGTTGTTGTCCGAGGCATTGTGGCCTGCTCCATCGTAGTTGGAACTTGCGCCATTGAATTTTGTGTACAGCGTGTACTGCGCGCCCAGCCGAAGGTTGAACCGGCCATCCAGCGGCGCGTCCGAACCGCCAAAGGGTGTGTAATCCGCCTGGAAAATGAACCCGGAGCTGTCCGGCTTGAGCGTTCGATCGCCGCCATAGAGCAACGGATCGCTCGAACCCCAGGTGTCGAACGCGGCAACCGTGCCGCCCAGCATCGCGTTCCACGAATATGCCGCGTCGATGCGGAAATCGTTCAGCTCGTTGTTGCGATTGGCGGCGCCGCCGAGCAGAAATGTCGCGTTCAGGTCTTGCGCCTCATGCGTGTAGCGTGTGTTGAGCGTGTAGACATTGGTGCCGTCGCCCATGAACTGATAGGACGCGTCGACGCCGATATCCCGGTAATTGTCGGTGGTGCCGGTGCTCTTGTCGGCGCCGGGGAACAAATCCGAGAACAGCGCGTAGGTTCCGACCTCGAAATTCTGGTCGCCGTAATCCTTGTGATAGGCGAAGCGCAGATAAGGGGCGACGCCATTCAAAATGCCGCTGTCTGCCGGATTGACGCCCATCACGCGGAGGAAGCCGTGCGACGGCGTCCAGTACATCCCGGCTTCGGCGTAGATCGATGAATTCCAGTCGACATAAGCGGTGGTGCCGAGCACGCCCTGAGCCAATACGCCATCGATGACCGTACCCGCGTCGGGAGCCGGACCCAGATCCGATGCGGTATAGGGATAGCCCCAGGCGGCGAGCGTGTTCCAGACATCCTGGACACCGGGCGAATTGTTGAAGCTCAAGCCCAGCAGAACATCGTTGCCATCCACCGTTGCGTGGGTGACGGCTCGCAAGTCGAGATTGTCCCAGGCGAAGGCACGCCCGACACCATCATAGGTCCACTGCGTGAATCCGCCGAAATGTTCGCCGATCCCGCCGGCGACAAAGGCGCTGATCTGGTCGACCGTCGCGTTGTCATTGGTGCCGTAGTGCGGCGCCGGCGGCTCGGATTGATCCGCCTGCGTGTGCAAATAGGACGCTATCGCCATGGCGGAGATCGGCGGCGAAACCGAGTTGCCGGCCCGCAAGGTGTAACCTTCGAGCTTGAACTGCCTGCCGAAGGGCGTGAGCTGCGGGCCG
The DNA here is from genome assembly GCA_035517755.1 of Rhizomicrobium sp. Lineage (GTDB taxonomy): Bacteria > Pseudomonadota > Alphaproteobacteria > Micropepsales > Micropepsaceae > Rhizomicrobium. The sequence continues at coordinate 12,210 of DATIYG010000069.1, forward strand.
AAGCCGCCGACGTGACAGGCGCTGCAGGGCTGGGCCGTTTGGACCGCGAACGCCGGTACAGCCTGGCTCTTTCCCGCGAGCAGAGCCGCCGATGCCAGGATTATCGAGAATTTCCAAAACCGCATGGTAGCCCCCAAACGATGATTGGCACGACACTGCAATGCCATTTATATCCTGCCTCGCGAGCCGCATCTCCGAATTGATCAAAATCAAATACGAACGAGCGAAGTGGATGATTGAATTATCTTGCGCTTGGGCGGGGTGACTGTCGTGATGGCCGCCTCCAGCGTCGAGGAAGAAAAGACAGAGGAGACTGTTATGCTACGGAACGGTCCAACGATTGTGACGGCGGAAGACAGCAATGTTTCGCGCCGGCAAATGCTTCGTAACGCCGCTGTCACAGTTGGCGGCGTCACCGTATTGCTTGGCTCGGTATTGCCGGCCCAAGCCAAGATGTCGCTTCAGGCGGCCGGCTATCAGTCGACTCCGAAAGATGACCAGAAGTGCGCCAATTGCTCGCTGTTTCAGGCGCCGTCGTCATGCATCCTGGTCGACGGAACGATCAGCGCGGAGGGCTGGTGCCGGTTCTACAAGAAGAAGAGCGCCTGATTCCTGGCGCCGCAAGGCGGGCAGGCATGGTGGCGTCAGGATCTCGCGGAGCCGACAGGCCACGCGGTCCGTACGGCGCGTCTCTAAGTATTGTCCCTCATAGCTTCCATGCCCCGGACACCTAACTCTTGCGGTGTCGGGGAACGGGAACGGCCCATGCGGCGGCTGACATCAGAGAATACGATGAACGTTACACCGCGTAGCGGTGCGTCACCGGTGCCTGCGGCATGCACCGGCGGCTGCCGTTTCTTTGCGAAGGAAGATGCGGCGCACCAAGCGTTGCCTTCCGCAGGCCCGCTGCTGCGCCTGCCTCGCCAAACCACCATCTACGAACGCGGCGACGCCGCTCCCTTCTGCTACAAGGTGATCGAAGGGGCGGTGCGGCTGTCGCGTCTTCTCGTCGGCGGTCAGCGCCAGGTTCTCGAGATCTGTGTGCCGGGCGATGCGTTCGGGATCGAGAACAGCGATGCCTATTCAACAACCGCCGAAACGATCGGCGAGACCGTTCTGCTGCGCTGTCCGCGAGTTTGTATCCTGCACCTCAATGATGAGCGGCCGGAACTGCGCCGCGCCATGATGGACATGCTGAGCAAGGGCTTGTGTACGGCGCATGATCACCTGACGATGATGGGACACCAGAGCGCCAAGGCACGCGTCGCGTCGTATCTGCTGCGCTTCATGGGCGATCGCAAGTCCCAGAAGGGCGCGATCACGATCGAGCTGCCGGTGGGACGGCAGGACATGGCGGATTATCTCGGCCTCACCATCGAGACGACCTGCCGCTCGCTGAGCGATCTCAAGTCGGCGAAGATCATTGCGACCCCAAGCCGCCATCAGGTGGTCGTGCACGATCCCGCCGGTCTGGAGACCATCGCAACGGGCGAATCCTAGAGTCGGGCGCCTGCCGCTAGATCCGGCTTGCGAACGGCTGCGAGCTTTCGCCGAGCGCCGACAGTCCTTCATCGAGATAGTCACCCAGCAGCGGCAGTCCGGTCAGGTATTCCGCCGTGTGCGCGTTGTGCGCGTGGCGCGCCTCGGCGAGCGCTTCGCCCCACTCGCTGACGTCGTAGGTGCCGCGGCCGATCCAGGCGAGCGCCACCAGATTGATCTGCTCTTCCTCGTCGAGGTTGCGGATATATTCGACAAGCTCCTGATAGGTCGCGTCGTCGGGCTGATCTTCCAGCACATCCACCATGCCGTCGTCGGCACCGTCCGATCCGGAATCGGGATCGCTGTCTTCGACTTTTGCATCGAACATGCGCGCCTTGAAGATGATGTGCGAAACCTTGTCCGGATTGATGGCCAGCATGGGCCCCTCCCTTGTATCCCTGCATTCCACGTCAGTCCGTGTCGGAAATCCTTGACAAAAATCACCAACGCGGCCGGTTCTCTCCTCGGGATGAAATCGGCGCGTTTGTTACGAATAGTCAAAGAAGCCAGCGGCGCTCGCGCCTAAAATTCGCATGTCCTCAAGAAAGGAGGCCATCATGTTGAACACCCCAATCGAAATCCGGAAAATTCAGGGTTCGGCGCTGGTTCCTGCAAGGCTGTGGGACTCGCTGCGCTCGGAAGTCGAGGGAATGTTCGATCGCTTCGGCGCCAGCTTCGAGCCGGACTTTCGCCCGCTGGAATATTTCTGGCCGCGAACCGAAACCGGCTTCGCCAATCTCGCCGTCGATGTGACCAGCAGCGACAAGGCCTATGTCGTCACGGCCGAGATTCCCGGCGTCAACCAGAAAGCGCTCGACATCGAGCTGAGCGAAGACGCCCTGGTGATCAAGGGCGAAAAGGTCCAGGAGACGAAGAAGGACGAAGGATACTACGTCTCCGAGCGATCCTACGGCATGTTCCAGCGCACCTTCGCGCTGCCCAAGGACGTGGACCGCAAGGCAATCACCGCGACGTTTGCCCATGGCGTGCTGACGGTCACGATCCCCCGCATCGCCAAGGTGGAAACACTCCACAAGATCGAGGTGAAAGCCGCCTGAGTACAACAAGAGCGACGCGGCCGCGCCTCTCACCCCCAAAAGGCCGTCGTCGCCAATGCCCGCAATGCCTGGCGGGCGATAGAGAGTTCAGGCAGGCGAGGCCCGGTGAAGACTTAACCTTCGCCGGGCCTCGGTTATTCCCAACAGGTTGGGCTCTCGACCACCGACAAACCGGCGGAGATGATGCGAGGCGTATTACGATTCGTCGAAGCTGTGGCCCGCGGCAAGCTTGGCACGACGGAAGGCGGTGTTTGACCGCAGGTGATAACCAGCCCGCGAGCTCTCGCCGCAGCTTGTCAGTGTCTGTGCTTACTCACGTACGCTGAAATCAAATATCCGCTGGGGACAAGCAGCGTATCCCTTCCCGCACCAAGTCCGTTGATGGGGCCTGCGTAAGGCTGTTCGAAGCCCGTGTATAAATCGCCCGACCAGAGCTCATTGCCTGTGGCAGCGTCTAGCATGAAGATCGCACCATTGTGGTGGATGTCGTTGAACGATGCGATCGCCACGGTGTTTCCGATCACGAGAGGGGCACTCGAGACGTAATTGTCGGCGCCGGCGGAAAACGTCCACTGAAGTTGGCCCTTCGGAAGCGACAGGCATCGCAACGTGCCATCGAGCACGACCATGAGGAAGTCTTTTCCGTTGCTGTCGGTCCATACGGCAGACGGTTGATCGGCAGGCCGATGTCCGATCGGGAGTCCCGTTCTGGAGTCAAGCACCACAAAATTGCTGAAGCCATCGTTCGTGTAAACACGATGCTTTAGATAAATGGGGGGAGCGCCTCCTCCACCCTCACAACCGTTCTGATACCGCCACTTCTGTTCCCCCGTTAGAATATCGAACTTGTAAGACTGACAAGGATAGCTGACATACACACCTCCATCCCCGATCGCGGGAGGACTGGCCCCGTCGCCTTCGATATTGGCCATCCAATTGAGGTTTCCGTTTGCCGCATCGACGGCATAGACCGTACCGCTATAGCCGCCGCCGCCCACGAAAATCTGCCCCTTGTAGCCAGTCGGTGGAGTGTAAAAGAGGTATTGGACTGGAAGCTGCGTGCTCCATAATTGCTGGCCGGTGCGATCTGCGGAAAAACCGCTGATCTGGCCGTTGGTTGTAATCACTGCCAGATGACCGTCGGTGTAGGCGGCGTTGGACCAGCAGTACAAACTGCTGATGTCATGCTGCCACACGGTATCGCCTGTCTTCAGATCGAGAGCCATCAGTTCCGTGACGTTGTTGCAGACCGTTGCATCACCGGCAGTGATGAAGACCAGACCGTCCTTCACGATTGGATAGGACGCATAGACACCCAAATCCCTCGACCACTTCAGTTTAAGGGGAGGCACCAAATGGTCGGCATCCACCTGCGATTTATGTGCAGCATCAGCCAAGTAGCCGAGCGATGTGATCTCATGAGCAAACGCGCCTCCTGAAATGGCGCAGAGGCCCATGGCAATAAGAGCGCTGGTACGCAGTAGCCAAGAACTCGTCACTCCAGTCGACAACCGCATGTCTTGGATCTCCCAACCAATTCAGGAAACCACGCGCGGCACCGTCGCACAATTTGCCCATTGAACTGACGCGCACGGCTCAATGTCGCAACACGATGATCGCACCTGGCCCTTGATTTGTTCCGTATATGTTCTCACTATTCGAGATTGCTTCGGCCTGATTCGGGCCGGGGGTTGGCGTTGGGAGTTCGGGTGTGGGTTGGAGATCGGGTGGTCGGAAAAGACTGGGAGGGGGACCCCACCCCCCTCATTTTGGAAAACGAATGCCTTGCCCGCCGAAGCCTTGGCGAAGGCGGACGATACCCCGAAAACAATTCAGTGTGGCGTCCACGGTCGCAGCCACAATATCTGGAGAAGGAGGTGGCAGATCTGCAATTCAAATGCCCCGGTGATTCCTGGGGACAAAGATCTGGTAGGCACCCCTTAAGTCTTGTGCGCGTTAACCTCACTGCTACTGTATCTAGTAGCCCGCCTTTGCCAGAGCGGCTCCGGCGCGGCCATCTAGGGGAGATTGGCAGGATGAGCTGGACAGACGAACGGGTGGACCAGTTGAAGTCGCTGTGGACGGAAGGGCTTTCGGCAAGCCAGATCGCCCGCGTGCTCGGCCAGGGCATCACCCGCAACGCCGTGATCGGCAAGGTTCACCGGCTGGGTCTGGCCGGCCGCGCCACGCCGGCCCGGGTCGATCGCCCGCGCCTGCCTTCGGCCCCGCGGGTGCATCTGCGCGCGCGTGAGCCCGAGCCGCCGGTGGTGGAGGAAGAGCCCGTGAAGCTCGAGGACGGCAGCTTCGTCGGCGTGCTGGCCATCAACGACCGGATGTGCCGCTGGCCGATCGGCGATCCCTCCGGCGACGAGTTCCACTTCTGCGGCCGCAACCCGAAATCGGGTTCGCCCTATTGCGAGGCGCATGCGCGCAAAGCCTATCAGCCGCAGCAGGTGCGCGACCGGAGACGGATGGCGTCGTAGCGCCTTCGGCGCAGCGAATAGCGAAGTCGCAAATGGCGAATAGGGAATACGATTCTATTCGCCACTTGCCATTCGCTATTCGCGGGATGCAGGAAAGAGCGACCGCAAACCTGCTTCATCGGCCGAGCAGAGGCCCCGTTCCGTGATGAACCCCGTGACGAGTCGCGCCGGCGTGATGTCGAAGCCGGGATTGGCGGCGGGTGAGCCCGGGGCAGCGATCGCCACGGTGGCGAGTCCGCCGTCGGGGAGGCGGCCCGTCATCGTGAGGAGTTCGCTTTCCCCGCGCTCTTCGATTGGTATATCGCGTCCCGATATGGTCGTCCAGTCGATGGTGGAGGACGGCAACGCGACATAGAACGGCACGCCGTTGTCCTTGGCCGCGAGCGCCTTGAGATAGGTGCCGATCTTGTTGGCGACATCGCCATTGGTGGTGACGCGGTCGGTGCCGACGATGCAGAGGTCGACCTTGCCCTGCATCATCAAGAGGCCGCCGGCATTGTCGGCGATGATGGTGTGCGGCACGCCATGGGCGCCCAGTTCGTAAGCGGTGAGCGAAGCGCCCTGGTTGCGCGGCCGTGTCTCGTCCACCCAGACATGGGTGGCGATGCCCGCATCATGGGCCATGTAGATCGGCGCCAGCGCCGTGCCCCAGTCCACGCAGGCCAGCCAGCCGGCGTTGCAATGGGTGAGGATGTTGAGGACCGCGCCGGCCTTTTTCGCGGCGGCGTTGCGGAGGATCTTGAGACCGTGCGCGCCGATGGCGCGGCAGGTTTCGACGTCCTCGTCGCAGATGGCAGCGGCCTCGCGCCAGGCGATCTGGGCACGCTCAGCACGCGGATGATTGCGCAAGCGGTCGATCATCCGCTTCAGGGCCCAACGCAGATTGATGGCGGTGGGCCGTGTGGAGAGGAGAAGATCATGGGCGCGGTCGAGCGCCTCGTCGGAGGCGTCTTCGCGCATGGCGAGCGCGATGCCGTACGCGGCCGTGGCGCCGATCAGCGGCGCCCCGCGCACGATCATCTCTTTGATGGCACGGGCGCAATCGGCCGCGCTGCGAAGAATGATGGTCTCGAAGCGATGCGGCAGCTTGGTCTGATCGATGACCTCGATGGCGTCGTCGCCAACCGGCCAGATCGTGCGGTAGGGCCTGCCGTTGATCTTCAACGGTCAATGTCCTTCGAAACTCACGAGCGTCGTTACGTCCTTGCCCAGCGCGCGGATCTTGTCGGCGCCGCCGAGTTCGGGAAGGTCGATGACGAAAGCGCAGCCAACCACCTGCGCCCCGGCGCGCTCGAGCAGCTTGATGGCAGCGAACGCGGTGCCGCCGGTGGCGATGAGGTCGTCCACCACGATGACATGATCGCCGGCGGAGACGGCATCGGAGTGGATCTCGACTCGGTCCTTGCCGTATTCGAGATCGTAGTCCTCGCCGATCACATTGTGCGGCAGCTTGCCCTTCTTGCGGATGGGAATGAAGCCGCGGGAAAGCTGATGCGCCACCGCGCCGCCCAGGATGAATCCTCGCGCCTCGATTCCGGCCACCTTGTCGATCCGCACGCCGGCGTAAGGCTGCACCAGCGCATCGACCGCGGCGCGGAAGGCGCGCGCATTGCCGAGCAGCGTGGTGATGTCGCGGAACTTGATGCCGGGCTTGGGATAGTCCGGAATGGTGCGAATGGCTTTGGCAAAATCCAT
>DATIYG010000070.1:0-5751 GCA_035517755.1 Rhizomicrobium sp.
CTCCGAAGGCAAAGGTCACACGTTCGAATCGTGTCGGGCGCGCCATATGGTCCGTTCCGGACACATGGGTTACGTTTCATTCCGAGAAGGGGTTCGAGCCGGCCGGTCGCTTCGGCGCGCGACGCCGTCATCGCGCTGGCGACGTGGCGCCGCCTGCGTCCCGGTCCATTTTCTGCAGGACACCATGCATCGCATCCATTTGGGCGCCGAAGCCCGCCCAATCCCCTGATCTCAGGCGCTCCATCGCCTGATTGTAGCGGTCGAGCGCCTCCTGCGCGGCGCCGGCGTGCGGCAACTCCGTCGCGGCGCCGGGTGCAGCCGGCGCGCTGCCGGGCGCGGCGAAGAGCGCGGACAAGGCTTCCGACAATGTTTCCTTCATCACGACCTTTTCGCCATAGGCTGCGATCACCCGCTTGAGCTCCGGCAGGTGGCCGTACTCGGCGCGCAGATACAGCGGCGTGACATAGAGGATCGAGTTCTCGATCGGAATCACGAGCAAGTTCGCGCCGCGGATCACCCGCGACCCCATCTGATTCCAAAGCGTGAGCTGCTGCGAAATCTCGGTGCTCTGATTGATCCGCGCCTCGATCTGGAACGGACCGTAGACGAGCTTTTCCTTTGGAAATTCGTAGACGATGAGCTTGCCGTAGTCGGGCGGATCGCAGCGCGCGGCGAGCCAGGCGATCATGTTGTCGCGGCGGCTCGGCACCATCGGCACCATGAGGAAGAATTCGGCACGCGGCTCGCCCGGCAGCCGCATGATGATGTAGTAGGGCGACATCGTCGCAATGCCGTCGCTGCCCGGCTGGCGCGGAAACTGCCAGAGGTCCTCGCGATTGTAGAAAACCTCGGCCGTTTTCATGTGGTAGGTTTGATAGATCCGCGCCTGGACCAGGAACAGATCCTCCGGATAACGGATGTGCTTCTTGATATCCGCGGGCATCGCCGCGAACGGCCTGAACAGGCTCGGGAAGATGTGCCGGTAGGTCGCCGCAATCGGATCGCCTTCGTCCATCAAGTAGAATTCGACGGTTCCGTTATAGGCGTCGATCAGGATCTTCACGGAATTGCGGATGTAGTTGAGATCAAGATCCTGCACGGGCTGTGACGAAGGAAAATACGAGCTCGTGGTGTAGGCGTCCTGGATCCAGAACATCCGCCCGTCGCTGATCACCAGGTAGGGATCGTGATCCAGTCTCAGAAACGGTGCGATGGCGCCAACCTGCTCCCGGATATTGCGACGGATCATGATGCGGCTGGCGCGCGTGATGTAGTCGGTGAGCAGAATATTCGCGTCGTTGAAATACTGGGCGAACAGCATTCGTCGCAGAAGTCCGCCGACTGGAATGCCGCCGGTGCCTTCATAGGTCGCGTAGGCGTTGTCCTGCCCTTTCGGGTAGTCGAATTCCGGAACCGTGCCCTTGACGATGACATAGCCATCGCTCTCTTCGCCATAGTAGATGCGCGGTTCGCGTATCGCGGGGCCGCCGTCCGCAACGGGAGGAATGTCGCGCAGGTAGAAATATGGCAGTCCCTCGGTGCTCTTGCGCGTCACCGGACTCATGACTGCGCCATTTCCATGCGTGAACAGCACATGGCGATTGACCCAGGTCTGAGCGTTGGACGGCAGCAGCGAAGGCGCCAGCTCGCGGGCGGAGAGCATCACGCTCTGATAGGAGCCATCGAGCCAGTAGCGATCGACGTCGAGGTCGTGGAATTTGTAGTAGGTGCGAATTTCCTGCAGCTGTGCGTAGGTATCGTACAGCGGCAGCCAGTCCCACAGCCGGATATTGTCGATCGTCGCCTTGTTGGCTTCCAGCATATCGAACGTCAGGGCCTGTTCGGCGGCGAACGGCTTGGCGACGATCCGGTCGAGATCGTAGGCCTGCCGGGTCAGCGCGATATTGCGCTCGATGTAAGGCTTCTCCAGCTGCAACTCGCTCGGCCTGACGAAAAAGTGGCGAAACAGCGCGGGGACGACGCCGGACAGGACGACAGAGCCGAGGATGACGAGCAGGATTGCGGCCGCGGCGACCCGGTAAGTCCGCATGCGCACATTGGCCCATGCTGCGAGCGCGGCGACGATGGACATGACCATCAGGAACCACAGCACGGGCAGCCGAACATGGATATCGGTGTAGCTTGCGCCGACGACCACACCATTGTCGCCGTAGAGCAGCAGGTAGCGATCGAGACCGTAGGAGGCGGCCTTCACCGCGAAGAAGAAGCCAAGCAGCGCCGAGCCGTGCGCGATCGCCGTTCCCGACATCGAGCGGCCGTGGGGGCTGTATTCGATATCGCCGTGGAACCAGTAGATCGCTCCCGCAAACAGCGTGCTCAGCATGAGCGTGAGCAACATCCAGTTCTTGATCTGCACATAGGCCGGCAACGCGAACAGGTAGAAGCCGATGTCCTTGCCGTAGAGCGGATCATTCGCGCCGTAAGGCACGTGATAGAGATATTGCAGCAGCACCGGCCAATCGCCCGCTTCTCCCCAGGCAACGAGCAAAGCAAGCAAGGCCGCGCCGGCCGCGATCATCCGGGGCCAAGGCAGCAGATCGCCCAGGAGCGCGAGCGGATCGGGCGGCGGCTGCCTCCCGGTGGCCGTGGCGGGCGGCGGCGCGGGTCGTCGCGCCAGGCGCCGCGCGATCCAGCCATTGATCCAAAGCACAAAGGCGGTTGCGATGAATATGCCGCCAAAGACCGCAGCCTCGGCCGCGAAGCTGGTCCAGAAGACCTGCAAATAGCCGACCGAGGAGAACCAGAGCCAGTCGACCAGGATTTCGCCCGCAACCCTGGCAAGCCACAGCATAATGACGAGGGCGACGGCCACGATGGCCCACCACGCCAGGACACTTTGCCCCGGCACCTTCCGTGCGGGTGGTCCGCCAATCTCGATCGTCATGAGCCAATCATAGCAGACCCTGATCGCGCCGACCGCGTTATTCGCGGTCGGCAGCGAGGAACCAAAGCAGCACGCCCCTCATTCCGGGCGATGGACAACCGCCTGGAGATCGATCCCGCCAAGGAGCATGTTGACCTGTCCGTTGCCCCACAGCGGCAGAAGAACCCTGGAGAAGCTGTAACCGGACAACTGGGTGAGACGAAAGAATGTCGGCGCGGCAGCTTCGACCGTCGCGCTGCTCTGAGCGCGCAAATAGCTGAAATTCACATTTGGCGATATCTCGTCGAGGAAGCTTCCCGGGACCGCCGCATCATGCAAGCCGTCACTTAGGTATTCGAAGCGGCAACGCTCGGGCGAGGCAAACACGCTCAACAAGAAAGATTTTCCCGGCAGCTTCGACAGGCTCTGCACGCTGAGGTCGTCGCCGAAAGGAATGCCGTTCTCGCCGCGCTTCAAGCCCTCCCAGACGGAGAGGATTGGTTGCAGCCTCGCATCGAGGCGATCAGGAAGCGGGAAGGGATTGCGGCAGTGCATGATCTTGCTCACGAGCTGTTAACTACGCCGAACGCGGAAGATCGGAAAATTAGATAGTTATTTCAATGCTCCCTTGATCTTCATCAAAATCGGAAATCGATGAGGGCTACATTCTGTTCAAAATACGCGATGGGCGGAAATGGCCAAGAACGGTTTGCAAGGTGATCAGCGGGTGCCGGTGGCGCCGAAACGCGGTTTCCTCTGGGGCGTCTCGACCTCCAGCTTTCAGATCGAAGGCGCGGCGCATGTCGATGGTCGCGGCGACAGCATCTGGGACACCTATTGTCGACAACAGGGCCGCGTCAGGAATGGCGATACCGGCGACGTTGCCTGCGATCACTATCATCGTTTTGCCGAGGACGTCGCGCTGATGCGCGATCTCGGCATCGGCGCATATCGTTTTTCGATCTCATGGCCGCGCGTCCTCCCGAAAGGCCGCGGCGGCACCAATGAGACAGGCTTGTCGTTCTACGACAGGCTGGTCGATGCCCTGCTCGCGGCTGGCATCGAACCCTGGATCTGTCTCTATCACTGGGACTTGCCGCAGGCGCTCGACGATCTCGGCGGTTGGCAAAACCGCGACATCGTCGGATGGTTTGCCGATTACGCGGCGCTTGTCGGGCGGCGCTATGGCGACCGCGTCAAGCGATTTGCGACGTTCAACGAACCATGCGTATTCACCTTGTTCGGATATGGCTTTGGCTGGAACGCGCCGGGGATCGCCGACAACGCTGCGATGCACAGGGCGATTCATCACGTCAATCTGAGCCATGGGACGGCCATCGACGTCCTGCGCGCCTCGGTGCAGGACGCCTCGCTTGGCGCCATCCACAACCGGCAGCCCTGTTTCCCCTGCAGTGCGAGCGCGGATGACACAAGTGCCGCGCTGCGCTTCGCGGAATACTGGAACGATGCCTTTCCTCATCCCCAGCACTTCGGTTGTTACACCCCTGCCCTTGCCGAGGCGATCGAACCCTATCAAAGACCGGGCGACATGGCGCAAATTGCCCGCCGCGTCGACTGGTTCGGCCTCAATCACTATTCGCCGCATTACATCAAGGCGGATTCCAACCTGATCGGCGCCGCCTTCGGCGCGCCGCCGGACGACGTGCCGCGCACCGCGATCGGCTGGCCGATCGTGCCCGGCGCATTTCGCGACACCCTGCTGGACATCGATCGTCGTTTCCACCTCCCGATCTACGTGCTGGAAAACGGAACCGCCGCAGACGATGAAGTCGACCGCACAGGCCAGGTTCAGGACGATGGCCGCATCGCCTATTTGCGGGCTTACATCGACGCGATGGGCGAAGCGATCTCGAAGGGCGCTGATGTTCGCGGCTATTTTGTCTGGTCGCTCCTGGACAATTTCGAATGGGGTTCGGGCTATTCCCAACGGTTCGGCATCGTTTACGTCGACTATCTCACCCAGAAGCGCATTCCCAAGGCATCCGCGCGATGGTATTCCGATCGCATCAGGGCGAGCAGAACGCCGCCGGTTCCCGCAAGCGGAGCAACTCCGCCGAATGCCATAGCGACAAAGGGATGAACAACGGCCGAACGTCGAATACCGATCGTGTTCTGCTTGCCGATATCGGCGGCACCAATGCGCGCTTTGCGCTCATGGACGACAGCGGGATCGGCGCGATCGAACATCTCAAGGTCGCCGATTTTCCGGGCGTGACAGAAGCGATCTCGGCGTTTCTGCAGCTCCGCGCTCCGCACAGCACGGTCGAGGCCGCCGTTCTCGGCGTCGCGGGGCCGGTCGACAACAATCGTTGTACCATCACCAACAGCCGATGGCTGATCGACGGCGCAAGCCTGCAGAAGACGTTCGGGTTTGGCGCGGCCAGACTCCTCAACGACTTCGAAGCTGTCGCCTGGTCGCTGCCGCATCTGCAGCCGAAGGATGTCTACGCGCTGGGAGAACAGCGCGGTGTCGCTGGCGCGCCCATGCTCGTGCTCGGACCCGGCACCGGCTTTGGCGCGGCCTGCCTGTTTTCCCCCGACGCGAAGCCGTTTGCCGCCGTGACGGAAGCCGGCCACGCAACGATGCCGGCATCATCCGACCGCGAAGAGCAGGTCATTGCTTGCCTGCGTCGCCGCTTTGGCCACGTCTCGATCGAACGGGTCTTGTCGGGCGACGGGCTGGAAAATCTCTATCAGGCTCTGGCCACCGTCGATGGCGTCACCGCAGCGGAGCGCGATGCCGCGGCAATTACCGCGGCTGCGCTGAACGGCAGTTGCGGCGTCAGCAACGCCGCGCTTGAGATGTTTTGTTCCTTTCTGGGAGCGGTTGCGGGAAATCTCGCGCT
>DATIYG010000071.1:0-5338 GCA_035517755.1 Rhizomicrobium sp.
CTCGAAATCCGCAGCGGCACCTTCAAGGACGGCGACGGAACCCTCGGCAATTTCGTCTCCAATTTCCAATCTGTGACCGTGGATGCCGGAGCCAATCTTGTCCTTACGTCCGGCGCGTTTCTCGGCGACCTCTCCGGGACAGGAACGATCAGCGGTTCTTCCGGTGTAGAGCTTGGAATTGGCGGCGGCGATTTCGGCGGCGTGTTCAGCGGGAACGTAAACCTTGTTGTCAATGAAGCGACCATTCTCACGGGCGACAGTACTGGCGTGAGTCACGTGGCGATTGGGGGTGCGGGCGACGCCCTCGCGCTTGGCGATGGCGGCATCACAGGCTCTGTGGGCAGCGCTCCCATCGAGATCGACGCCGGCGACTCGCTGCTGATCGATCACAGCAATGCCTTTGCGCTTTCGAATGCGCTGAGCGGATCCTTGACTTCCGTGCTTGAACAGCTCGGTACCGGAACGACGACAGCGACGCATCTGACCAGTTTCGACGGGATTCTCGACGTGGTGGCCGGCGAGTTGTTTGTGAACAGGACCGCCAACAACGTGCACGCCGTCGAACTCGATGGCGGCACGCTCGCCACCGGCAAGGGTGTGACGTTCTCTCACAATTTCTCCGTCACCGGCGATGTCACGCTGGCCGCGACGACCAAGACGGCGCTGACGCTCGACTTCTCATCGTGGTCGTTCGACGCGAGCAGCATCACCTTCGGCGATGACAGTCACCACGGCACGATCGTCTGGCACACGCCGGCAGGCGGCACCGGGGTGGCCGATGGCGACGTCTTCACTGTCGACATTCATGCCGGGGTTCTCGAAGCCGCGGATGGCAATTTGGGCGCGCTTCTGTTTCCAGCGGTGAGCACGACGGTCGAAGGCGGAGCCGAACTCAATATCGGTTCTGTCGGAACGGCGATCGGCAATCTACTGGGGAGCGGCGTCATTGTCGGCAGCGGCAATGCGCTTCTGGAAGTTGCCGATGGAAGCTTCGCCGGACTGATCAAGGGTGCCGTCACGGTCGAGGTGCTAGGCAATTTTGAGATCTCGGGAGTCAACACGTTCAGCGGCCAATACGAGCTCGCCAGCAGCGACGCCACGCTGACGCTCGATGCCGCAGCCAGGCAGAACATCACCTTCTTCGATCCGAACGACACGATCGTCTTCACGCTGGGAAACGTGTACCGCGGAACGGTGTCTCAATTCGACAAGGCCATCGATCCCACGATGGATTTCGCCGGGCTGTCGTTTGCAACGGCGACGGACAGTTTCGCCAATAGCGTGTTCACCATCACCGACGGCACGCAGACCGAGCACATCGCAATGGCCGGCACATTCTCGGATGCGAGCTTCGCGCTGGCCGACGATCACCATGGCGGCGTGGCGGTCACCTACACCGGCGTGACGGATATTCTCGGCCTGGGTTAGGTCAGACTCCGCGCCAGCCGCTCAGGTGCCACGCGCCGATCAGCCAGAAGACCAGCAGGACGGCGTTGATGAACGTGTCCATCTGTCCCGCAGTGACATGCCAGCCGGTGGCGTCGCTCACGACGGTGCGCAGCCAGGCGCCCTCCTCGCGATTCTTCGGATTGCGCCAGCGGCCCGTGCGGATCAGCGTCTCTATGTTGTTGAGGACACACGATCCCTTGTTGAACCGCCATTGCAGGAACATTCCCGGCAGGAAGACGAGATAGACGATCAGCGCCCAGCGCGCCGAAGCCAGCCATCCGGTCACCACATAGATCAGGGGCAGGAAATGGATGAGGAAGAAGAACCACCCGAGCGCATCGCGCTTGGTGGGATGTTCCGGGAGCGAACTTTCGATCTCGGACGGCCGATCGTCCTCGATCGCCGCGGCCATTGTGCCTGGCTCCATCTCATGCTCCCAGCCTGTCCTGGGCCGACTGTATGGCGGAAGGCCGCGCGCGCAAAATCGGCAGTCCGGCCCGGTGACAAATGCTCAGTGCGCCTCTAGATTAACGATTGAGTTTCGCGGCTCCCGGCGCGGGAACCGCCCCAATTATCAGTGGAAGGACGAACATGAGCTCTCCCCAAATCGACGAGATCATCAAGCAAATGGGCAGCGCGATCGGCGCGAATTCGGGCCTTGGCGGCACCCTCAAGTTCGATTTCGGCGACGCCGGGAGCGTGCTTATCGACGGCAAGTCCTCGCCCAACACCGTCTCGGACGGCTCGGGCAAGCCGGCCGATACCACCATCAGCGTGAGTCTCGAGACCTTCGAGAAGATGGTGCGCGGCGAACTCGACGGCACATCGGCGTTCATGCAGGGCAAGCTTCGCGTGGCGGGCGACATGGGCCTTGCCATGAAGCTCGGGCCGATCCTCCAGAAAGCTCGCGGCTGACGGCCGTTTCGCTTCGTCCCGAAGACATCCAGCCGCGGTTCATCTCGGGCCGCGACGGCAAGGTGTTGCGCATCGCGACGATCGATGCCTCGCCGCGCATGCTGCCGCGCGGGGTGTGCGTACTGCTGAACGGGCAGACGGAGTTCATTGAGAAGTACGTGGAGGTGATCGCGGAGCTTTCCGCGCGCGGATTCACGGTGGCCACCATGGATTGGCGCGGGCAGGGCGGTTCGGTGCGCGCGCTCGACAATCCGCTGAAAGCGCACATCGGCGATTTCAGCGAATACGATTCCGATCTCACCATCTTCATGCACACGGTCGTGCGCAATCTGACGGACAAGCCGCCGATCGCGCTGGCCCATTCCATGGGCGCGCATATTCTTCTGCGTTCGCTGCACGCCAATCCTTCGGCGTTTGCCGCGGCGGCCATGACGGCGCCGATGCTGCGGGCGCTCACGCGCGGCTATCCCACGAAGCTGGCGCGCGCGATCTCCTATGTCGAGAACAGGCTCCGACGCCAGAACGATTTCGTGCTCGGCATGGACAAGCGCGATCCACTCAAGATGACGTTCGCCGATCAACTGGTGACATCCGACACCGCGCGCTTTGCCCGCACGCAGGATTTCCTGCGCGAACATCCCAACCTGCGGCTGGCCGGTCCCACCTGGGGGTGGCTGGAAGCTGCGTACCGGTCCATGCAGGAGGTGATGGCTCCCGGCTATCCCGAAGCGATCACCACGCCGATCCTCATGGTAGGGGCAGGCCGCGACCGCATTGTCGACACGAGCGCCGAACGCGAATTCGCCGCGCGGCTGCCCAACTGCCGCTATGAGGAATACGGCGATGCCGAGCACGAGATCCTGATGGAGAACGATGCGATCCGCACCCGCTTCTGGGAGTCGTTCGACGAATTCATGGCGCAGCACACGCCCTAAGTTTCTGTCAGCGCGCCGCCAACGGACCCAGCGCTTCGACCAGCGGCGCGAGCAGATCTCCGCAATCCTTCCATCGTCCGATGGCGTCGGCGTAAAGCGGCTGGCGCACCTCCGCCGCGCTCGCAGTGAGGATCGGCCGCTGCGTGCGATGGAAGGCAACGCAACGCTCGTCCCATTTGAGTCCGCAATAGGCAATCATTTGTCGCGCCGCGCTTTCCAGATCGCCGACGACGTCTCCGTAGCGCATCTCGAGCATCCGCCCCGCCGGCAGCACAGATCTCCAATGCGACATCAGTTCGACGTAGGCGCGATAGTAGCGTCCCAATTCTCCAAGCCCGTAGCTGAAGGGAAGGTTTCTCCCGAATGTGCGGGTAAAGCACGACATGCAGGTGTCGACGGGATCGCGAATGACGTGGATGATCCGCGCTTTGGGCAGCGCGAGGTGAATAAGGCCGACGAGTTCGAAATTCATCGGCATCTTGTCTGTAATCCGCGAGGCTCCCGGCGCCTCCGCCTGAAGCGCATTCACGTAGCGGCGTCCCGCCTGACCAAGCGACTTCGCTTCGAGCAACGTCACGGATTCGGGAAACACGACGTTACCCATGGTGAGCGAACGCGCGATTTCGGAAAGCAGTGTCCGCTCGCCTCCACCTGTCACCAGCGGATGGCTTGCGAGAATCTGCTCGACCAGCGTGGTTCCCGAGCGGGGCATCCCGACGATGAAGATGGGCAACGATGAATCGTCGCCCGCGCCGCCTTTCTCGGCCAGCAATTCCGGCGTGAACACCGCCGCGATGCGGTGCATCATGCCGAGCGTGCCTGCCTCGTCATACTGAACCGTGCGCCGCCGGATCGTGTTGGCGCGCAGCAGGTGCTCGATCGCGGCGCGTGTCTCGCCGATATCGCGATACGCCTTGCCGAGCGCATAGTGCAGTTCTGCCTGCTGCGGCTCGGGAAGCCGTGAAGGATCGTTCGCAAGCGACTCCATCGTTGCGATTTGCGGGTCGCCGGGAATGAAGCGTTTCATTTGCGACAGCACGCGATGGTAGGACGGATTGGTGGGCGCCAGCGCGACGGCCCTTTCCAACGCCCGCCTTGCCTCGTCCGATTGCCCGAGCGCCTGCGCCGCGATGCCGAAGCCGCGCAAGGCCTCGGTGTTGTCCGGTTCAATCCCGAGCGCCCTCCGGAAAGAGGCCAGCGCTTCCTCCGGTTTGCCCAGCGCATGAAGCGAGAAACCAAGTGCTGCGTGCGCGGACGCGCGATCGGGGTCGACCGCGATCGCGCGTGCAAAATGCTGCGCGGCTTGCGCGTGGCGCGTGTGCACGAGCGGCAAGCCGCGGTTGACATGCAGGCTGGCCAGATTGCTCCGCGCGGCCTTGAGGTTCGGGTCGAGCGCGAGCGCGCGTTCATAGGCGGCGATGGCTTCGTCGTGTTTCCCTAGCGCGACAAGCGCGTTGGCCAGATTGTTTTGTGCCTCGGCAGAGTCCGGAGCGGCCTGCGAAAGCTTCGCCAGCACATCGGCAGCTTCCGCGTAACGGCCGGTGGAAAAGAGCAGCACGCCGAGATGCTTCAACGTATCCTGATGATCCGGCGCCAGCACCAAAGCGCTGCGATAGGCGGCCTCCGCTTCTGCGAGCGCGCCTGCTTCATGCCGGGCACGTCCCCGCCTGAAGGTCTCCTCGACAGTCATGCGGCAGCGCGCATCAGGGCGATTGCGCGATGACGTTCGATGATACGCCCGGCGGCAGCTGATCGATGACCAGGATCTTCACCGGTGTGGTGCCGTTGTTCCGGCCGAAGTGCCAGGTGTTGGTCATTTCTGCGAAGAACTTTCCCTTCGGAATATCGAATGTCTTACCGGTGGCGACGTTGGTTACGGTCAGCGTGCCTTCCAGCACGTAGACGTAATGCGGATAGAGATGCTTGTGCACGCGCAGCCGCGATCCGGGTGGGAACGTCGTCAGCGACACCACGACCTTGGGCTTGTCCGGGACTTCGATCTTTTGCCCGGTGATCGTCGTGTCACCCGAAAACACAGG
>DATIYG010000072.1:0-21119 GCA_035517755.1 Rhizomicrobium sp.
GGTGCTCGGTCGGTACACCGCACTAATCAGACGCCTGAAGATCCCTTGCATCGTTGTCGGGGTTGGCGCGCAGGCGGGGCTCGACCTTGCGGAGTTGAGGGGCGCCCCCATGGACGCGACCGTGAAGGACTTTGCCAGCGCGGTTCTCGACCGCTCGCCGGCAATAGGTGTTCGCGGCGAACACAGTCGTGATTATCTCAACAGGCTCGGTTTCAATGCCATTGATATCATTGGCTGCCCGTCAATGTTCTTCTGCGGAGCAGAATTCAGCGTGTTGGTGAAACGCCCCGAAGACTCCATGGGACTGATTGCCGTCAATCATGGTCCCGGGGCCGACGCAGCCAGTGCAGGCTTCGCCCGCAGTATTCTCGCGTCTTATCCGAACAGCACCTTCATCGCCCAGGAGACCGCCAACGCACAAGCCTGGAGCGCAATCGTGTCAGAGCAGTCTTACATCGGTCAGCCGCACCGCGTAAGACATTTCCGCGAAATTGCCCCTTGGCTGGCGTTCATGCGAACCCGCACTTTCTCGATCGGTACACGAATTCACGGCAACATTGCCGCGCTGCTCGCCGGTGTGCCGGCCGTTGTCATCGTGCATGATTCGCGAACCCGCGAGATCGCGCGTCACCATCGGATACCTCACCTGCTTGCTGGGACCGTGACAGCCGATAGTGAATTGGAAGCCATTCTCGCATCCGTGGATGTGAGTCCTACGAACACAGCGGCAGGACCCTTACTCGACCATTTCAAGGCCTTTCTCGAAAAGAGTGGCCTCGATCACGCCTATGACGATCCCAGGAACGCGGCAGAATTCGAGCGGCGTGTCACAAAACTCCTTGGATCCGCAACAGATGCGCACCACGCGTGAGGGGGAAACCGCTCCGCCGCGTCAATCAAACCTTGTTGCCTATTTTGATCTTCTTGCCTGCTTCGTCATCGTCGGCGAGGCTTTTCACGAGATCGAGGATGCGCTTGCGCACCTTGTGATCCGTGATGCGCATGAAAGCCATGTTGAGTTGCAGGCCTTCCCCGCTGGTTGCAAAATGCACCAGTTGCGGAGGTTCGGCCTCTTCCACAACCCCATGTGCGCGCCCGGATGGGGTGTCGCCAAGCCCGTCATAGAAGTAACGAATGTTGACACCCAGGACGTGTGCAATCTCGAAAAGACGACCGGCGCCAATTCGGTTAATTCCTCGCTCGTACTTCTGAACCTGCTGGAAGGTAAGCCCGAGAAGCTGCCCCAACTTCTCCTGGCTCATTCCAATAAGCATTCGCCTCAGCCGGACTTGATTTCCGACATGCGCGTCAACCGCGTTCGCTTGTTTCTTTGGCACAACCCCGACACCCGAATTTGAATTTCATCAAACTGACTTTAACCGGAATTTTCCAATCCGGAAAAGGGCTTCTCGGCACGGCCACCGGATATGGTTAGCAAGCCGGTTACAATCGTCAGCACAAGGAGCATGAGAAGGAAGCCGGAGTGGCCGAAGTGCGCAAATACAGTGGTTTGTGCAACCGGCAATAGAGAGTCGACGACACCCGCGCGATCTACCGAGAGTTGTGCGACGACTCGTCCTTGCGAATCAATCACGGCGGAAATGCCGGTGTTTGCGGCGCGTACGACCGGCAGCCCTTCTTCGATTGCCCGCACACGGGCAACGAGGAAATGCTGATGCGGCCCAGACGAGGATGCCGGCCCGAACCAGGAATCATCGGTGACATTGATGAACCAGCCAGGGCGACGTGACTCGTCAACCACTTCGCCTGGAAACAGGATCTCGTAGCAGATCAGCGTTCCGAATGGAGGGATTCCCGGAATGGCAAAAGTGTGCGGACCGTCGCCTCCGGCAAAGCTCCCCGGCTGATTGACAAGCCGATCGATGCCGAGGGCGTGCAGTGTATCGGGAAAGGGCACGTACTCGCCAAATGGAACAAGATGGAATTTGTCGTAGGTTCCAAGCAGCGCTCCGCCGTGGCCGAAGACATAGACGCTGTTGTGGACGATAAGCTTTCCGGCAGCATTCCTTTCGGCGCGAACCGCGCCCGTGACAAGCGTTCTCCCGCTTCCTGTCAGGATCGCGATGTCATCCAGAGCAGCGGGTGACTGCGCCAGCAGAAACGGAGGCGCAGCTTCGGGCCAGATGATGATATTGGGCTCGGTTGCCGCTTTCCGATGACTCAATGCAATAAGCTCGCGCCAATGCGCCAAGCGAAGTGCGGCAACATATTTCTGATCCTGTGGCACGTTCGGTTGGACGATTCGAAGATGGATTCCGGGAACTGTTGCCCTGGGCGACGCAAGGCGAACCGCGCCGAATGTCCAGAGCACGGCGAAAAGCGCGAACATGGCGAACGGAAGGCTCGTTGCGCGCTGATCGCGGTCGCAGAATAGCGCTAGCGATGCGCCCAGCAGGACGGTGAGCAGCGTCAGGCCGTAAACGCCGAACAGGGAAACGCTTTGCAGGATCGCAAGCGATGCGCTCCAACCGTAGCCCGGCAAATTCCAGGGGAACCCGGTAAGAATGTGGCCGCGCAACCATTCCGCCGCGACGTAGCAGATTGTGAAGATGCAGATGCGTACCGATCCGGGTCGCCACAACCAGGCGGACACTGCGCATGCTGCCGCCAGAAATAGCGCGAGCCCGCCTGGAAAAAGCATTGCGACAAATGGAATCTGCCAGGCGTGCTGGAGCGGGTCGACGAGGAACGCGTAGGCGACCCAATACAATCCTGCAGCAAATTGTCCGAACCCGTATGCCCAACCCACGGCCGCACCGCTGCGGATCGGGTGAGGGGATAGCTGTGCGCCGTCCAGCAGCAGAACGAGCGCGGCAAACGACAGCAATAGCAGCGGGAAAAGGCCGAACGGTGGAAAGGCCAGCGCCGAAAGCAGCCCAGCTGCCAAGGCGAAAAGAAAGCGACGCCATCCAGCGAGACGGCGAACCCAATCACCGGCACTTACGAGCCTGTACGCGATGGCGGGAACCGACAAACTCATGCTTCGGACGGAGCCGGCGCCGGCGGGCGCACCCGCACTCGTTTGATCCGCCGGGGATCGGATTCCAGAACTTCGAACTCGAAACCGGAATGACTCACGATCTCCCCTCTCTGCGGCACACGTCCCAGCACCGACACGACAAGGCCGCCCAAGGTATCGACCTCCTCCTCAGGATCGGGCTGTTCGATGGACAGACCCGTCTGCTCGGTGAAATCGTCAAGATCGAGTCGTGCGTCGGCTTCATACCGTCCGTCGGAGAGCTTCAAGAGGTTGGGCGCCTCCTCGGTATCGTGTTCGTCGCCAATGTCGCCGACGATCTCCTCGATAAGGTTTTCGATCGAGACGAGCCCATCGGTGCCGCCATACTCATCGATCACGAGAGCGAGGTGGATTCGGGTGGACTGCATTTTCAGGAGAAGATCGCTCGCTGGCATCGAGGGCGGCGCCACCAGGATGTCGCGTCGAATCTTGGCGATCGCCACGTCCGGCCATCGCATGATTCCGTCCGGTCCGAGTTCGCCCAGCCCGAGCACGTCCTTCACATGCGCAAGCCCAATGGGATCGTCGAGTGTTTCCCGATAAATTGGCAGGCGCGAATGCTGCGCTTCGCGGAACTTCGCCACGAGCTCGCAGATTGAAATCGATTCCTCGACTGCGACGATGTCCGCCCGGGGCACCATCACGTCCTCGACGCGCAGCTCGCCAAACTTCAGGAGGTTGGCAAGCATCACGCGCTCCTGGCGCGCGAGCTCGGGATTCTGGCGGTCGCTTTCCTCGATAACCTCCTCGAGGCTTTCGCGGATGGAATCGCCGGGACTTCCGCGCAGCGCCTGTCCAATGCGCTTCAGAAACGTGGAGAACGCCGTTTCATTCCCGGCCTGAGAGTGGATATCAGAATTCGCCATGATCAATCGCCGGAACGGATTTCATACGGATTGCCGATTCCCATTTCGCGCAAGATTGAGATTTCGAGGGCTTCCATCTTCGCCGCGTCTTTCGGCTTCTCGTGATCATACCCCAGAAGATGCAACACGCCATGCACCGCAAGGTGCGTGGCATGGTCCGCAAATCGCTTCCCCGATTCTGCCGCCTCTTTCTTCACCACACCATAGGCGATGACGACATCGCCCAAATAACCCGGTTGCGCCGCTTGCGGAAACGACAACACGTTGGTCGGCTTATCCTTTCCTCGGTGAATACGATTGAGTCCGCGGACGCGCCTGTCATTGCTCAGAAGGACAGTGAGAGCCCGCGGTGCACGTTGCCGGGCGTTGCGCAATGAGGACTCAGAAGCCTCGCGAACCCGGCGCAAAATCCCACGGTGCTTCCGCCACGCAGGATCATCCACAACAATGTCGATTTCTGCCGACGGGCGCCGCGCCCGACTCACGAACCATTCTCTTTCGGCCGGTAACGCGAAGGAAGACCGGCGGACTTTCCCGCCTCGTCGTAGGCGCGAACGATGCGCGAAACGAGCGGGTGACGCACGACATCCTTCTCACTGAAGCGCGCGACGGCCACGCCTTCCACGCCGCCCAGAATCGACAACGCATCGCTCAAGCCTTCTGCGCGTCCTCCGGGCAGATCGCTTTGAGACGGATCTCCGGTGACAACCATTCGCGCGTCCTCGCCGAGACGCGTCAAGAACATCTTCATCTGCGCGGTCGTGCAATTCTGCGCTTCATCCAAGATGACGAACGAATGGGCGAGCGTCCGGCCGCGCATGAAGGCCAGCGGCGCAACTTCGATCACTCCGGAGTCGATCAGTTTCAACGTCTGTTCGGCACCGATGACGTCGAACAGGGCATCGTACAGCGGGCGCAAATACGGATCGATCTTTTCTCGCAAATCACCGGGAAGAAAACCGAGGCGTTCGCCGGCCTCAAGCGCCGGCCGCGAGAGAACAAGTCGCTCCACGCGCCGTTCATAAAGCAAATGCGCGCCGAATGCCGCTGCGAGGTAGGTCTTGCCCGTTCCGGCAGGTCCGATTCCGAACACCAGCGGATGCGTCCGCATCAGATCAAAATACGCAGCCTGTGCCGGGGAGCGGGCGCGCACATTGCGGCCTGATGCCGTCCTGATCGCCGGCGTTCCGAACCCCTCGGTGGGTTCGTGCGCGCCCTCCCTGGAAGCGAAGCGGATTTCCGCATCGACCTCGCCGACGGCAACATCTTCACCAGCCTCGATACGCGCATAAAGCCCCCGCAGGACCGTCGCCGCACGCGCGCAGGAATCCAGCGTACCCTCAATGCCAACGAGATTGCCGCGCATCGCCAGGCGGACGTCGAGCTGGTGTTCGATGCGCACGAAGTTCTTCTGGTGCGCGCCGCCCAGCGCCGACAGCAGCGCGTTGTTGGGGAATTCGAGCGTCACCTGCTCCTTGGTCACCGGCCTTCTTGGCTTGCTGCGCGTCCGGCTCAATGCGCCGCCACCTTTTTCGAGCCCGCGCGCGGCAACACGCCCTTCAGGCTGTTCGGCATCGCCTCCTCAATGAAGACGTCATGGAGTCCGCCGATCAGCGGTCCCGCCTCGTCCACATGCACCGTTTGCAGGTACGGAGAGCGCCCGATCGCCTGCCCGGCTTTCCGCCCGGGTCTTTCGAAGAGAACCGGCATCGTCAATCCTTCGCAACGGCAAGCAAACGAATTCTGTTGTTCAATGAGCAGCGCCTGCAATGCCTGAAGACGCGCATTCTTCACGTCCTCAGGAATCTGCCTGCCCGAGACCGATGCCGGCGTTCCGGGCCGGGCGCTGTATTTGAAGGAAAACGCTTGCGCATAGTCGACGTGGCGTACGAGGGCGAGCGTTGCCTCGAAATCGTCGTCGCTCTCACCGGGAAATCCGACAATGAAGTCAGACGATAGCGCTATGTCGTTCCGTGCGGCGCGGATGCGTTCGACGAGCCGCAGATAATCATCGCGTGTGTGCTGGCGATTCATTGCCGTCAACACGCGGTCCGAGCCGGCCTGCACCGGCAGATGCAGATAGGGCATCAGCGAAGGCAATTCGCTGTGCGCGGCAATCAGGTCGTCGCTCATGTCGCGTGGATGGCTCGTTGTGTAGCGCAGACGCGCAATCCCAGCGATCCTCGCAAGGTGCCGCAGCAGGCGCGCAAGACTCCAGATGTCTCCGTCCGGGCCTTCGCCGCGATAGGCATTGACGTTCTGGCCAAGCAGCGTGATTTCCCTGACGCCCCGCTCAGCCAGTTGCCGCGCTTCTGTTTCGATCTGCCGTACCGGCCGCGAGAACTCCGCGCCGCGGGTGTAGGGCACCACGCAGAACGTGCAGAACTTGTCGCAGCCTTCCTGCACGCTAAGAAACGCGGTCGGGCCTTGCGCGCGCGGCTCGGGCAACACATCGAATTTCTCGTCGGGAGCAAAATCCGTTTCGAGGACGTGACCCTGCTTTCGTGTGACCTTCGCCACCATCTCCGGCAGACGGTGATATGCCTGCGGCCCCACCACGACATCGACCGCGTGTTGCCGGCGCACGATTTCCTCGCCCTCCGCCTGTGCCACGCATCCGGCAACCGCGATCAGCATCGGGCGCTTACCTTCGGCGCGACGTTCTTTGAGCCGGCGCAGGCGCCCGAGCTCCGAATAGACCTTCTCGGCAGCCTTCTCGCGAATGTGGCACGTGTTCAGCACCACCAGGTCCGCATCGTCTGCCGATTCCGCCGGCGCATAGCCGAACGGCGCCATGACGTCCGCGATGCGCGCGGAGTCGTACACATTCATCTGGCAACCATAGGTCTTGACGAAAAGCTTCTTCATCGCGAGCGGTTTATGCGCGATGGCATGATGCCCTTGCAAGTTCAGGCAGCAAGGTGCGCCATTTCGGCGGCTGCGGACCTTGAATCGACTGCCGCAACCCCCCGGGCATAGTCGCCCGCCAATGCTCTTGCCTGACCGGCCCGAACAGTCTTTTCCGCGATGGCAGCAAGCGCCTTCCGACCGCCGACTTCGTCGACCGTGATCGGCGGATGAAATTCGACAATGACATCGACCGGGCCGGATTTCACGGCTTCCCACAGGTGGGGAACCAGTTCCATATCCCCATACCAGGCGAAAAGCGGACGGTTTTCGCGCCCCATCGGCACGCCGTGCAGACGAACATAGGAGACCGAGACCGGCTGCACGGGAACGTGCGCAATCGCGCCCTGACCGCCGCCGCTGATTTCCGTCTCCGCCGCTCCCATCAACGCGCTGCGGAATGGCAGAACGGAATTTCCGTCATTGGACGTCCCTTCCGGGAATAGCACCAACGCGTCACCCTCTCTCAACCGCTCGCGGATTTCATCGCGCGCCGCACCGGTCTTTGAACGGCGCTCGCGCTCGACAAAGACCGTCTCCTGGAGGCGCGCCATCGTTCCAAAGAATGGCCAGGAATTCACCTCCTGCTTCGCCACGAACGAGACGCGCGCCGTACCCGACAACACCAGGATGTCGAAATACGATGTGTGGTTCGCCACCATCAGGACACCACGATCCTGAACAGGCTTGCCGATCACGGTGATGCGGAAACCGAAAAGCCGGCAAAGCCAGCGGTGATAGCGGTTCGGAAAAGTCTTGCGGCGCTTCAATCGAAACTTGAGTGCGCTCCATTGCCACGGAATGCCCGCAACCGTGGCGACAAAGAAAATGAACAGGATCGTTGCGGCTCGTACCGACTGCATCGTGAAAGGTCAGCCGTTTGTCTTCTTGCTTTTCTTCGGCACCGCATACAACTCCAGCCGGTGATCCACCAGCTCGAAGCCGAGTTCTTCCGCCACGCGGCGCTGAAGCTTTTCGATCTCGTCGTTGCGGAACTCGATCACTTTGCCCGTCTGCACGTCGATAAGGTGATCGTGATGCGATTCGGAAACCTCTTCGTAGCGCGAGCGGCCGTCGCGGAAGTCGTGACGCTCGAGAATCCCGGCATCTTCGAACAGACGCACGGTGCGGTACACAGTTGCTATCGAAATGTGCGGATCAATGGTAGCGGAGCGGCGGTAGAGTTCCTCAGCATCCGGATGGTCGAGGGACTCAGACAGCACGCGCGCGATCACGCGGCGCTGGTCGGTCATGCGCAACCCTTTTTCCGCGCAGAGTTTCTCGATGCGCGTGCTCATGTCCCGGCGTTGCCCATGGCGCTCACAACAAATCCCAGCCAGTTTCCTACGAACACCGCGTCAAAGGCAACGGCGCTTTGAGGACGAGCGCATCTTCCTGCACATTTGGTTCGCGGTAATACCTCGGCCGCCGTCCGACTTCGGTGAAGCCCAGACTGCTGTAGAGCGCCCGCGCCGCTTCGTTGGACTCCGAGACCTCCAGGAAGAGTGCTGCGGCCCCCTTTGTCCGAGCCAAATCCGACGCCGCCAGCAACAAGAGGCGGCCGATGTGCTGGCGCCGCGCTTCCGGAAGAACGGCGATGGAAACGACTTCGCCCTCGTCGGCCGCCGTGCGAACCAGCACAAATCCGATTGCACGATTTTGATTGTCATTCGCAATAAGAGCCAAGGCGCTCGGCGAGGCGAGAAGCGCGTCGAACTCGCCTGGCGACCAGCCTCTGGTGAAGCAGGCGCCATGGATGGCCGACAGTGCGGCGCAATCGGATCGGTCAGCAGCGCGGACGATCGGCATCAGGGACTTCCCGGAAGCCGCGCGTCCGCCGGACGAAGATAGAGCGGCTGCGGGACATGGGCCGGCGCCCGCGCCGCCCGCGCCAGGCGAGCGACCCACAACGCATCCGGTTGCCGGATGGAGGAGACCCTGCCCTCGATGCCGATGCTTGTGAGGGCTGCATGTGCGGCTTCAGCCGCCGTTCCCGCAAGCGCGACTGCACTTGCGGCATCTCGGACCGCCACGGCGACGGCCTGCATAGCATCCTCGAGCATAAGAAGCCGGGGCTCTGTCGCCATCGCATTGGCGGACGCGAATCCGAAATACACTTCGCCGCGTTTGGCGTCATGCAATGCAGCGCCGGCTGGTAGCCCTGTTTCATCCATCGCGGCCACCGCCATTGCTGCGAGTGTGGTCACCCCGGCCAGCGGAATCTGCAGCGCCAGACGCAGTCCGCGCATGAACGCCAGACCGACGCGCTGGCCCGTGAATGTTCCGGGTCCCGTCGTCACGCCAAGGCGATCGAGCTGATCGAAGCTGAGGCCGGCTTCATGCATGATCTCATCGACCATCGGTGCCAGCGCCTCGGCGTGTCCGCGTTCCATCACGACAAAGCGATGCGACAGAACACGATCATCATCCAGCAGGGCCGCAGAGCAGGCGCCGAGCGCCGTATCGACGGCGAGGATTTTCATTGCGGCACTCTAGACGGCTTCGACCGCGCTCACTTCCGGAATGTAGTGGCGCAGCATGTTCTCGATGCCGTTCTTGAGCGTCAGGACCGATGACGGACACCCCGCGCAAGAGCCGCGCATGTAAAGCGACACGATCCCGCTCTTGCCGTCGAAACCCTTGAACACGATATCGCCGCCATCGTTGGCAACTGCAGGACGCACGCGCGTGTCGAGAAGCTCCTTGATCTGCGCCACAACCTCGGCGTCCTCGTCCAAGAAATGCTCCTCGTCATCGGCCTCCGCAGCATCGCCTTCGATCAGCGGCAGATCGCGCGTGAAGTGTTCCATGATCGCGCCGAGGATAGGCGGCTTCAGGTGTTTCCAGTCGCCGGACGATTTGGTTACTGAAATGAAATCGGAGCCGAAGAACACGCGCGCCACATCGGGAATCTCGAACAGCGCAGCGGCCAGCGGCGAGCGGCCAGCGGCCTCACGATCGGGAAAGTCGGCCACGGCGCCTTCGCCCATGACCTCACGGCCGGGAAGGAATTTGAGCGTCGCCGGATTGGGCGTGGATTCGGTCTGGATAAACATGGGTTTCTCCGGCCCTTTAGATGGACCTCGCGCCAGGCCTAATCAAGCTAGAAGTCGGAGATCAGGCCTTTCCGCTCCCAGTCTCCGAACCGCGTCGGCTCGGGACCAGCCGCGCCGTTCACCTCTTTCGGCAAGTGTTCTGGCTCTTCCTTTGCCCGCCGCGCCGTCGCTTCGGCAAGCGCCCGTTCGCCAGCCTCTCGAATCCTTTCGGCGATCGCGCGCTCCCTGGCGTTCCCCTTTTGCGGCTTGACCGGCACGGCGGCACTCATACATCAAGAGCGGCTTTTCTGAGGTAGGCGCCGGCTGCGCCAAAGGCAAGCGGACTCCCACGGTAACGATATGAACGTGTTCCGCACCGGGTTCCTGATGGCGCTTCTCACGGGGATCTTCCTCGTGGTCGGTTACCTGCTGGGCGGCGGGCCGGGCATGGTCATCGCGTTCCTCTTTGCCGCCGGAACAAATCTCTTTGCGTACTGGGACTCGGACAAGATGGTGCTCTCGATGTATCGAGCGCGCCAGGTTGATGACTCGAGCGCGCCGGACCTCGTGCATATTGTTCGCCAGCTGTCGGACGCCGACGGCCTGCCGATGCCGAAAGTGTTCATCGCGGAAAACGATCAGCCGAATGCGTTCGCCACCGGCCGCTCGCCCGAACATGCAGCCGTGTGCGTCACGACTGCGCTGCTCAATCGCGTGAGCAAGGAAGAACTTGCCGGCGTGCTGGCGCATGAACTGAGTCACGTGAAGAATCGCGACACGCTGACGATGACCATCGTGGCGACGCTTGCGGGTGCGGTTTCGATGCTCGCCAATTTCGCGTTTTTCCTCGGCGGCGGCGATCGTCGCAACAATCCGCTCGGCTTTGTCGGTGTTCTGCTCGTGATGTTGTTTGCGCCAATCGCCGCGATGCTGGTGCAGATGGCGGTCAGCCGCAGCCGCGAATTCGAGGCCGACCGCTCCGGTGCGATGCTGTCCGGCCGCCCGCTATGGCTGGCGTCGGCTCTGCGTCGTATCGAGGACGCGGCCGAGCAGACCGAAAATCCGGAAGCCGAGACGCATCCCGCCACGGCCCACATGTTCATCATCAATCCGTTGCATGGCGGCGGACTCTCCTCACTGTTTGCAAGCCATCCGTCGACGGACGAGCGCATCGCGCGGTTGCAGGCGATGGCTGGAGAAATGGGTCAAGCACCGAAGCCCGGGCCCTGGGGCTGATTTGGCCAAACGAAAACCCTCCGGTGTTGCTTCGCGGGCGGCAGCCCAGGCTGTCCTTGGCGACGTGCTGCGCAAGCGGCGGCCCCTCGATGCTGCGCTGGACGCCAATCTGCAAACGGCTGGTCTCGATCCGCGCGACGCAGGTTTCGCGCGCGCCATCGCGACAGAAACCCTGCGCCGGCTCGGCCAACTTCAGGCGGTGATCCACACCTTCGTTCCGAAGCTTCCACCGCAGCACCGCGCCGGTCCCACTCTGGAAATCCTGCTCGCGGGAGCGTGCGAGTTGCTGTTCCTGAGGGTGGCAGCGCATGCGGTTGTCGACGCCGCGAACGAAATCGCCGGCGCCGACAACAAGGCCGTCCACTTCAAGCCCCTGATCAATGCAGTTCTGCGGCGTGTCAGCCGCGAAGCCGAGGCTGTCGTTGCGCAGCAGGATGCGCCCCGCCTCAACACGCCGGATTGGCTGTGGTCCCGCTGGTCGGCGGACTATGGCGACGACGATGCACACGCCATTGCCGCCGCTCATCTCGTTCCGCCGCCACTGGATATCGTGCGCAAATCCGGTGCGGGCACATTTCCGGACGGCCATGAGCTTCCGGGTGACGTCCTCCGCATCGCCGAAGCCGGACGGATCGAGGATTTGCCCGGCTACGCCGAGGGCTGTTGGTGGGTGCAGGATTTTGCCGCGACCCTGCCGGCGCGCCTGCTGGGTGACGTGCGCGGACAAACAGTGGTCGATCTCTGTGCCGCACCGGGTGGAAAAACTGCACAGTTGGCCGTTGCTAGCGCGAATGTCATTGCAATCGAGCGTGATCCAGCCCGCATGCAGCGGCTCGAACAGAATCTCAAGCGGCTGAAGCTGGATGCTGAACTCGTGCTGGCCGATGCGCGCGAATTCGCCCCGCCCGAACGCGTGCCGTTTGTGCTGCTGGATGCACCATGCAGCGCCACCGGCACCATCCGCCGTCATCCCGATCTGCCGTGGAACAAAAGCGCAGCCGATATCAGTGTGTGCGCCGACGGCGCCGTCGAACTACTCGACGCGGCTGCGAACATGCTAACCGGCGACGGAACGCTGATGTTCGCGGTGTGCTCGCTCGAACCCGAAGAAGGCGAGGAGCAGGTCGGGAACTTCCTGCTGCGACACCCGGAATTTCGGGTCGATCCGATCTCGGCGAACGAGGTGTTTGGCCTGACCGAACTGCTAAAGGACGGCGCACTGCGCACCTTGCCCTGTCACATGGCGGACAAAGGCGGGATGGACGGCTTCTATGCCGCGCGGCTCAAACGCTCAGCCGTTTAGCCGCCCCAGCGCATAAGCAATCGCGAGATAAATCTTGCCCGTATCGGCGCTCAGCATGGTGGAGGCGAGCAAACCGCCGCTATCACCTTCGCGCGCCCGCGACAGCAATCCCTCGAACTCGTTGATGTAGCTGTTCGCCGCCTCGCGAAAACGGACATTTTCGCGGTTGAGCGTAGCGATGCGATTGATGGCGACGGAATCGATCGCGTCGGCGATACGGCGGGCGAACACCGAACGATCGCCGGCCAGATAGCGTCGCCAATCATCCTCGCTCGGCTCGTTGTCGATATTGATGGCATCGAGATCGATGGCCAGATCGGCGAGTGCTGCCTCCAGCGCACCGAGTGCTGCGGCGCCCTGCGGCTTCAAATCCCTCTTGCCTTCGCTGGAATCGACATTCGAAAGTAGTGTGCTCATCTCCCAGGATTTCGGCTCGGCCGTCGCTGCCCCTTTTTTCTTCGGCTGACGATTGGTGAGCTTGCGCGCAAGCCCAAGCAAACCCTCGCTCTCCGGCTCCGGTTCCGGTTGCGCAGCTTCGATGCGCGGCTGGCCGCGGCCGGATGTTCGCGCATGAATGGTGGAAAGAGTGCGCGCGGAAAGATCGAGGATCTCCTCGGCTTCCGTTCGCATCAGTTCGCGTACGCGCGCCGCTTCCTGCTGTGCGATGCCTGGAAGTGCAATCACATGCTTTTGCACGTCGCCGGACGCCTGCGCCAGAACCTCCTTCACTTCGCTGGCCTGCGCCGCGAGCTCGCGCGCGATCCTGAGCAGCCGGTCGCACTCCGCCATGGCGTCACCGACCAGCTGCTTCGCATTGGTCTTCGCTTCGGCAGTGGTTTCGCCGATCAGCGTCTGCGCACCGGCACCTGCATCGTGCAACGACGCGACAAGCTTGTTCAGGGAGCCTGCCGCACCGTCGGCGATCTCCTTCACGCGCTCGGCTTCACGACCGAAGCTTGCGGCGAGCTGTGCGGCGCGGGCCGAACCGGCCGAAATGATGGACTCCAGCTGGCGCTCGGTCTCGCCTGCCATCGTCTCGAACACCTTGGCCTGACCGGAAAGGCCGCCGATCGCCTGCTCCATGGCGTTGCGCTGTGCAGAAAGACCCGTTTCAAACGCGGCCGCTTCTTCCTTGAGCCGCTGCAACAATTCGCTCATCGCCGAACGGTGCTTCTCGTGACGGCCGAGGAGGAATTCCGCGCGCGCCATGGTGGCATCGGAAACCGTCTCGATCTGCTTTGCCCGTTTGTCGAGTTCAACGGCGGCCGTCTGCGGCGCCTCGGCAGCCGCCTGCGTTGCGGCACGGAACGCCGCGGCCTGCGTTTCAAGCAGCTGGCTTGCCGTTTTCAGCGTGCCTTCAGCGGATTCGATCATCGCCTTGAGTTGCGCCGCCCGTCCGGCAACCAGTTCGCTGGCGCGCGTGGACGAATCCGAAAGCGACGACGCAACCATGTCGATGCGCTCGCGCTCCTGCGTGAGACGCGCTGCCACTGTTTCAGCGCGCACATCGGCACGCGCAGTGGCTTCATCGAGCGCGGCGATCTGATTTTCGAGAACCGACTCCAGCGCGCGCAATCTCGCGAACGCTCCGTCGAGCCCGGCATTCAATCCATCGAGCTCGCGGCGCACGGCACGGCCAAGCCGAGCTGCGTTGCGTGCGGCCGTTTCGTCCGCCGCGAAGAGGCGATCTGTAGCGTCGGCCAGCAACTCCGCCGACGCGGCCATGGCAAGACCGCGGCTGAACACCCACGCGCACACGATCACCACGAGTGGCGGCCCAACTATTCCAAATCCGATGAGTGCCTTCAGCCAAAGAGGCTGCGCGGAAATGCCGGCAGGGCCACCGTAATAGCCGACGAGAAATGCCACCATGCATAGAGCCCACAACAGCGCGAGCGCGCCTGCGAAAATCATGACGCCGATTCCGGCAGAGCGACGCGCGGGCCGATGCACTCCCGGTTCGCCAAACGCCTCCGGCGATTGCAGGACGACCGCCTGATTCCGCTCCTGACCGAACGCTGCCACGGGCACGCCCCACCATGAATTTCAAGGGTAAGTTTAACCTTGTTTTCCAGAAATCGCGAGCTAAACCAACAAGATCATCCGTGGACGGCGGAATCGCGATGGAAGGCGGAGCAAGCCGGACGGCGCTGGGTGCCGCAATTTACCGGGCAGCGCATCAATTGATCGACAGGCCCCAGGTCTTCGCCGATCCGTTGGCGCTTTCGATCATCGGGCCGGAGGCCGAGGCCAAGGTCCGCGGCGCCGCGAATAGTCTGCGGTCCCGGCTGACGGCGAGCCTTCGCCTCTTCGTGGCTGTCCGCAGCCGCTTCGCCGAGGACACCCTTGTCGGGGCCTATGCCGCCGGCACGCGGCAATATGTGCTTCTCGGTGCGGGGCTGGATACATTCGCGTATCGTTCGGCCGGGAACTTTCCGCGATTGCGCATCTTCGAGGTCGACCACCTTGACACACAGGCGTGGAAGCGCGAGCAGCTCGCGCGCGCGAAGATCGATCTGCCATCCGCGCTGTCCTTCGCCCCGATCGATTTCGAGCGCGAGTCCTTGCCCGATGCATTGGCGCACGCTGGCTTCGACCCGAAGGCACCTGCGCTGTTCGCCTGGCTCGGTGTCGTGCCGTATCTGACGCACGAGTCGATCTTTTCGACCTTACGCGTCATCGCCACATTTGCGCGCGGCACCATTGTGATCTTCGACTATGGTGAACCGGCGAACATGCGTAGCCCCCGTCGGTGGGCCGCGCATGCAATGCTTGCGGCCCGCGTCGCCGCCGCAGGAGAGCCGTTCCGCAGCTATTTTCGCCCGGACGAGATTGTCAGCGAGATCCGCACACTCGGCTATTCCCGTGTCGATGATTTCAACGCCGAAGCTCTGAACGTCCGCTATTTTGCCGTTCCGAATGAAGCGAGCCGGCTGCTTGGCGGCGGTCACATTGTGCGCGCGGTCGTGTAGGATGAGCGGCAAGGGGACAACGCCATGACCATGCTGATCGCCGCGGCGGCGGCGTTTCTTGCGCTCCATTTGCTGGTAGCAGGTACGAAACTGAGGGATGCCATCACCGGTACCATTGGCGAGCGGCCATATCTCGGCCTTTTCTCGCTCGCCTCCATCGGCATCATCATCTGGCTGGTGATGGCCTATAACGCCGGGAGCGTCAGTCCCGACAATCGCGTCCTCTACGATTCCGGCCACGTTCGCGATGCCGGCATCGCCATTGTGGCACTGGCCTTCTTCCTTGGCGTGCAGGGACTGCTGTTGCCCAATCCGACATCGGTTCAGCAGGAAGGCATGGTTACGAAGCCGGGTACCGTGAAAGGCGTGCTGCGCATCACACGGCATCCATTTCTGTGGGGTGTGATCCTATGGTCGGGATTCCATTTAGCCGCGAATGGCGATCTCGCTTCGGTCATCCTCTTCGGCACGTTCTTCGTGCTGGCGCTGTTCGGTACGTTTTCGATCGATGCCAAACGCAAGCGCAAGCTTGGCGAAGCATGGGCCGACTTTGCACACCAGACTTCGAACATCCCCTTCGCCGCCGTGCTGGGCGGACGCACCCAACTCCGGCTCGGCGAAAGCTTCGGCTGGCGCTTTTTGGTCGCCGCACTGGTTTTCCTTGCGATCCTTTTCAGCCATGCCCGGCTGTTCGGAGTGTCACCGTTTCCCACTGGCTGGGTGCCGTTCTGACCCATTAACGCAGCCTTGAGGCCCTCGGGCCATATTGGCGCAATGTCCGCAGCACCGGCCCATCCCGTCGATATCGCCCATCTCTCCCGCTACACGGGCGGCGATGCCGCGCTCAACGCGGAAGTGCTGCAACTCTTTGTCGACCAGTCCGCCATGCTCCTGCGCGAGCTGCAGGGCATCGTGGAGGCGCAGGACGCAAAAGGCTGGAAGCATGTCACCCATTCGCTGAAGGGCGCTGCGCGGGGCATCGGAGCCTTCGGACTTGCCGACATCGCGGCCGAAGCCGAGCCTCTGGACCCCACCGTCCAGACGGCGGAAACCCTGACTGCGGTCGCAGCCCTCAGGGCCAAGGCAGACACTGTCCACCTGTTCATCAAGGGCTATCTGGGGCGTTGATTCCGGCCAAGACACAGGGCAGCCCTGCACACCTTGAACCGAATGTTGCACCGCCCACTTTCTCCCCTATAAGGGCGGTCCTTCACCGCATCCCACACTTTACGGACGTAGAATGGCCGGACGGCACGAAACCGATGTTGCGATTTTGGGCGCGGGCCCGACGGCCCTTTTCGCCGTTTTCGAACTTGGCCTGCTGGACCTGAAATGCCACCTGGTCGATATCCTCGACCGGCCGGGCGGCCAGTGCACCGAACTCTATCCGGAGAAGCCGATCTACGACATTCCCGGGCTTCCGATCGTCAGCGGCCAGGACCTGACCGACAAGCTGATGCAGCAGATCAAG
Organism: Rhizomicrobium sp.; assembly: GCA_035517755.1. Classification (GTDB taxonomy): domain Bacteria; phylum Pseudomonadota; class Alphaproteobacteria; order Micropepsales; family Micropepsaceae; genus Rhizomicrobium. Next base: position 16,831 of record DATIYG010000072.1, read on the forward strand.
CCGTTCGGCGCCGAGTTCCACTTCAGCGAGATGGTGAGCGGGCTCGACAAGCTCGATGACGGCCGCTGGCGGCTGAAGACGGATGCCGGCACCGAAATCATCGCGCCTGTCGTGCTGATCGCGGCGGGTGCGGGCAGCTTCGTACCTAAACGTCCGCCGATTGCCGGCATCGAGGCGTATGAGGGCAAGTCGGTGCACTATGCGGTCCGCAAAATGGAAAGCCTGCGCGGCAAGAACATCCTGATCGCCGGCGGCGGCGATTCCGCGCTCGACTGGACCATCAATCTCGCGCCGATCGCCTCGAAACTGACGCTCGTGCATCACCGCGATGGATTCCGCGCGCAACAGCACAGCGTGAACCAGATGCGCGAGCTGGCTGCGCACGGCAAGGTCAATTTCGAAATTGCGAGCGTGAAGGCGCTGCACGGTGCGAACGGCATGCTGGAAGGCGTGACGCTTGCGAGTCCCGACAAGCGCGAATGGCATCACGCCTGCGACACGTTTATGCCGTTCTTCGGATTGACGATTAAGCTCGGCCCGATTGCGGAGTTTGGATTGAACCTCCACGAGAACATGGTGCCCGTCGATACGGAGAAGTTCGAAAGCCGCACGCATGGCATCTTCGCCGTCGGCGACATCTGCACTTATCCCGGCAAGCTCAAGCTGATCCTGTGCGGATTCCACGAAGCGGCGCTGATGGCGCAGGCCGCATTCCACATATGCCGGCCGAATGAAAAGCTGCGCTTCCAGTACACGACGTCCTCGTCGAGTCTGCAGAAGAAATTGGGGGTCGCGTGAAGATCGTCGCAACCGATCGCAAGGGGGAAGTCCATACGCTCGAAGGCCGCGACGGCTGGACCATCATGGAAATCCTGCGCGATGCAGGCCTGCCCATCACCGCGGAATGCGGCGGCGCGTGTGCTTGCGCGACGTGCCAGGTGTATGTCGATCCGGAATGGTTCGACAAACTGGATCCGAAATCCGACCCCGAGACCGACATGCTCGACATGGCCATAGCTGTTGAGCCAAATTCACGCCTGTCATGCCAGATCGTCTGCAAGCCCGAACTTGACGGGATCAAGGTCACCATCGCGCCGGAATAACTCGAACCGTTAGTGCTTCGCCGCGAGCGAGCGAAAGTACGCAATCGCGTCGTTGTCATCCCACTGCACGGCGCCCATGGCGCGCGCGACCTCACGCCCTTGCGGATCGATCAACACGGTCATTGGCAGACCGTATGCGCCGAAACTGCGCAGGAAGGCCGAGTTGGTATCGCGATAGACGGTGAGTGCGCCGGCCTTGTGCGATTGAAGGAATTTGCCGGCTTCTTCGGCGGAATCGCGGCCGACGTCCACGGCGACAACGGCGAAGCTTTTGTCATCCATCCCGCGCCGCAACCCTGCCAGCGCCGGAAGCTCCTTCACGCAAGGGGCGCACCACGTGGCCCACAGATTGAGCAGAAGGTAACGGCCGCGGTAATCCGACAGCCGGTGCAATCCGCCGGCTGCGTCCGAAAAGACGACAGAAGAAATGGCGACCGGCTTTGGCTCCAGCTTCAGCTTGGCGAGCGCCGGCGGCGGGCCCGCCTCATGGACATGCGAAAGGCGCGTCACATAAAAGAGGGCAACAATGCCCGCCGCGATGACCGCGAGGGTATAGGCTACAAGGCGCATGGTTTGAGGCTGCATCGGCAATGACCGCGAACAGGATGTGGGGCGGCCGCTTTGGCGCAGGGCCTTCGGCCATCATGGAGGATATCAATACCTCCATCGAAACCGACAAGCGCCTGGCAACGCAAGACCTCAAGGCGTCGCGGGCCCACGCGGCCATGCTGGCCGCCCAGGGGATCGTCCCCGAAGCCGACGCCGAAGCGATCTGCAAGGGCCTCGACCAGATTGAGGCGGAGATTGCGGAAAACCGCTTTGTCTTCAAGCGTGAGCTGGAGGACATCCACCTCAACATCGAAGCCCGACTGGCGGAGATCATCGGTCCAGCCGCGGGCAAGCTGCACACCGCCCGTTCGCGCAACGACCAAGTGGCGACGGATTTCCGCCTGTGGGTGCGTGAAGCATGCACGCGGGCAGAATCCGAGTTGGTCGAATTGCAGCGCGCGCTCCTGGCCCAAGCCGAAAAGCATGCCGACACCATCATGCCCGGCTTCACCCATATGCAGCCGGCGCAGGCTGTGACGTTCGGTCACCATTGCCTTGCCTATGTGGAGATGTTCCAGCGCGATAGCCTCCGCTTCATCGATGCCAATGAACGCATGAGCGAATCTCCGCTTGGCGCGGCAGCACTCGCCGGAACGCCATTCCCGATCGACCGCAATGCGACGGCGCGCGCGCTCGGCTTCTCGCACCCGATGCGCAACTCGCTCGATGCCGTATCGGCGCGCGATTTCGCTCTGGAATATCTCTCAGCTGCAACGATTTGCGCCACCAATCTGTCGCGTTTGGCCGAAGAGATCGTGCTGTGGTGTTCGCCGGCTTACGGCTTCATCAAGCTGAGCGACGCCTTCACCACCGGCTCCTCCATCATGCCGCAGAAACGCAATCCCGATGCTGCGGAACTGGTGCGCGCCAAGGCGGGCCGCATCGCCGGCTCGTTCGTCGCGCTGGCGACCGTGATGAAAGGCTTGCCGCTGGCCTATGCCAAGGATCTTCAGGAGGACAAGCAGGCGGTGTTCGAAGCGGCTGATGCCCTCGATCTTTCGCTCGCCGCGATGGCCGGAATGATGAACGATGTGCAAGCCGATCTCGCTGCCATGAAGCGCGCGGCGGAAGCCGGTTTCCCGACCGCAACCGATCTTGCCGATTGGTGCGTGCGCACGCTTGGCATGCCGTTCCGCGAAGCGCATCATGCGGCCGGTGCGATTGTTAAGCGCGCCGAACAATTGAAAGTGCCGCTCGAGAAGGTGCCGCTGGCTGAAATGAAGAAGGTCGAACCGAAGATCACGCAGGACGTGTTTTCCGTGCTGAGCTTGGACGCCTCGGTGAACTCCCGTACTTCGTTGGGCGGTACGGCGCCATCGCGGGTGCGCGAACAGATCGCCTTCTGGCAGGAGAAACTGAAATGATGCTGAGACTGGCGATTGCCCTGATGCTGGCGCTTTCGGTTTCGGCCTGCGGCGTGAAGACAGACCTTCTCATGCCCAACGGCAAGCCGACTCCGAAGACGCAAAAGGATCCATCGCAGCCACCGCAGCCGATCGGGCGATGAACCATTTCGCTTTTCGCGACGGGCGCCTTCATGCCGAAGATGTCGATGTCTCCGCTCTGGCCGATCGGGTCGGCACGCCCTTCTACTGCTATTCCACCGCGACACTCGAGCGACACTACAAGGTCTTCGCCGAAGCCTGTCCGACCGGCTCGCTGATCGCCTATTCCGTCAAGGCCAACGGCAATCTCGGCGTCTTGAAAACGCTGGCGCGGCTTGGCGCCGGCGCCGATGTCGTCTCCGGCGGCGAATTGAAGAAGGCAATCGCCGCCGGCGTTCCTCCTTCGAAAATTGTCTTCTCCGGCGTCGGCAAGACACGCGCGGAATTGGAACTGGGGCTCGCGCGCGGCATCCATCAATTCAATGTCGAGAGTGAAGCGGAACTCGAAGCCCTGAACGAACTCGCCGCCGCAAGGGGAATGCGCGCACCCACTGCGCTGCGCATCAATCCGGATGTGGATGCCCGCACGCATGCGAAAATCTCCACCGGCACGTCGGAAACAAAATTCGGCATTCCATGGCGGCGGGCGCGCGAGGCCTATGCGCGCGCGGCAGCACTCCCCGGGATCGAAATCGCCGGCGTGGATGTTCACATCGGCAGCCAAGTGACGGAGCTCGAACCGTTCGAGCAGGCCTTTGCGCGCGTTGCTGAACTGATCGCCGTGCTCAGATCGGACGGCCACAGGATCGCACGCGCCGATCTCGGTGGCGGACTCGGCGTTCCGTACACACCGAACGACCCGGTACCGCCCAATCCGAAGGCGTATGGCGAACTCGCCACCCGGCTGGCGCACGATCTCGGTGTCTCCCTGATCTTGGAACCCGGCCGGATGATCACGGCCAATGCTGGCGTCCTCGTATCGCGCGTCACTTACATCAAGAACGGCGAGACGCGGCGCTTTGCGATTCTCGATGCCGGGATGAACGACCTTCTGCGTCCGGCGCTCTATGGCGCCCATCACGAGATCGTGTGCGTCGTACCTCACAACGGCGCGCGCGAAGAAATTTACGATGTCGTCGGCCCGGTCTGCGAAACATCCGACATATTCGGGAAGGATTATCGGCTGCCGCAG
>DATIYG010000073.1:0-11500 GCA_035517755.1 Rhizomicrobium sp.
AGCGGCGCATGCGTTTGAATTCTGGTTTCGTTGCTATGACAAACACCCCCTCACCCTAACCCTCTCCCCCAACATTCGTGGGGGAGAGGGAATTCATTTGAGACGCGTCCCGATCTCGATGCGGTTGCCGGCGGGATCGCGGATGAAGATGCGGTGCAGCCCTTCCGCCGTGCTCTCTTCCTCGATGGCGATGCCGCGGGCTTCGATTTCCCCGCGCGCGGCAGCGACATCCGCCACCAGAAAGCAGATGTGCCTTTTGCTCCTCGGCGAGGGATCGGGATCGACGCCGATATGCATCTGCATGCCGTCCGGCACGACCTCGAACCACGCCCCGCCGCGGCCACGCAGTTCGTCCGGCTTGGGAATTTCCCGGAACCCGAACACCTGGCGATAGAAGGTGAGGCATTCGGCCTCAAGCCGCCTCGGCACGGCGATCTGCACATGATCGATTCCGGTAATCGCAAGCGGCATATCGGCTCCCCGCGACGCGCGGCTCGCTTGCCAGCGCGGCGGCAAGGTTGCTAGGCAAGTCCTCGTATTCCCTAGCAGCTTGAACCCATGTCCGTCGACAAGGCCACCGTCCGCCGCATCGCCAAATTGGCCCGCATCGCGCTTCCCGAGGAGCGTGTCGAGCCGATGATGGCCGAGCTGAACGGCATCCTGGGGTGGATCGAGCAGCTGCAGGAAGTGAACGTCGAAGGCGTCGAGCCGATGACGAGCGTGGTGACGCACAAGCTCAAGATGCGCGACGACGTGGTGACGGCCGGCGGCGATGCCGCGGCCATCGTCGCCAATGCGCCGCAGTCGGAGGACAATTTCTTCGTGGTCCCGAAGGTGGTGGAATAGCCATGGCCCTCACCATCGCCATCGAAAGCCCACTGACCGACGAGATGCGCGGCCTCATCGCCGAGCTGAACGAAACCTTGCTGGCGCTGACGCCGCGCGAGGCCTGCCATCACCTGACGGTCGAGCAGATGGCAGAGCCGTCCACCACCGTGTTCGTTGCGCGTGAGGATGGCGTCGCCATCGCCTGCGGCGCACTGAAGCGGCATGGCGGCGGCACCGGTGAAGTGAAGCGAATGTACACGAAGCCCTCGCATCAGGGCTGCGGCATCGGCAGCCGCATCGTTGACGAAATCGAGACGCTGGCACGCGCCGAAGGTCTCACGCAGCTGGTGCTGGAAACCGGCGACAGGCACCCCGCCGCCTATCGCGTGTACGAGCGCGCTGGGTTCCATCGCTGCGGCCGCGTGCTCGACTATCCCGATACGAAATGGTCAGTGTTCTACGAGAAGCCGCTCACCCGCGAGGCGAGCGCGGCATGAGCGATCTGACCGAATTCACCCTGGCCGGGGCGCGCGATGCGGTTCGCGCCAAGAAGGTGTCGTCCACCGAGCTGACGAAAGCGTTCGTCTCGGCCATTGAAGGTGCGCGCACCTTGAATGCCTTCGTCACCGAAACGCCGGACCGCGCGATCGGCATGGCAAAGGAATCCGACGCCCGCATCGCGCGCGGCGAAGCGCGGCCACTGGAAGGCCTGCCGCTCGCCATCAAGGATTTGTTTTGTACCAAGGGCGTGCGCACCACGGCGGGATCGAACATCCTCAACAATTTCGTGCCGCCCTATGAATCCACCGTCTCGCAGAATCTGTGGGACGCAGGCGCCGTCATGCTCGGCAAGACGAACATGGATGAGTTCGCCATGGGTTCGTCGAACGAGACCAGCTACTACAAGCCGGTCGTCAATCCGTGGCGCGCGCGCAATTCGAACCAGAACCTCGTGCCAGGCGGATCGTCCGGCGGATCGGCGGCCGCGGTCAGCGGCAATCTGTGCCTTGGCGCGACCGGTACCGACACGGGCGGCTCCATCCGCCAGCCCGCCGCCGTCGCCGGCATCGTGGGATTGAAGCCGACCTACGGCCGCTGCTCGCGCTGGGGCATCGTGGCGTTCGCGTCGTCGCTCGATCAGGCGGGCCCGATGGCGCGCACCGTGCGCGATTGCGCCATCCTGATGCGCCATATGGCGAGCGTGGACGACAAGGATTCCACCAGCGTCGACATTCCCGTGCCGGATTACGAAGCCACGCTGGAGCAGGGCGTGAAGGGTCTGCGCGTCGGGATCCCGAAGGAATACCGCATCGATGGCGCGCCGCCGGAGATCGATGCGCTGTGGGTCAAGGGTGCGGAATGGCTGAAGAGCCAAGGGGCGGAGATCGTCGATGTCTCGCTGCCGCACACCAAATATGCGTTGCCCGCCTATTACATCGTAGCGCCGGCGGAGGCCTCGTCCAATCTCGCCCGCTATGACGGCGTGCGCTACGGCCACCGCACGAAGGATACCGTGCGTGACCTGACCGACCTTTACGAGAAGACCCGCGCGGAAGGCTTCGGCAAGGAAGTTCAGCGCCGCATCCTGATCGGCACCTATGTCCTCTCATCGGGCTATTACGATGCCTACTACACCCGCGCGCAGAAGATCCGCACGCTCATCAAGCGGGATTTCGAGCAGGCCTACGAGAAGTGCGACGTGCTGCTGACGCCGGCCACGCCCGGTCCGGCCTTTGCGCTCGGCGAGAAGAGCAACGATCCGGTGTCGATGTATCTGAACGACGTGTTCACGGTGACGGTGAACCTCGCAGGGCTTCCCGGCATTGCCGTTCCCGCGGGTCTGACCGAAAACGGATTGCCGCTCGGCTTGCAGATCATTGGCAAGGCCTTTGATGAAGCGACCGTGCTGCGCGCCGGCCGCGCCATCGAAATCGCGGCGAATTTCACGGCCCGTCCGCACAAATGGTGGACGGCATGAGCGATCGCGCCGCAAAGACTCTGAAGGGCCAGACCGGCGAGTGGGAAATCGTCATCGGCATGGAAGTCCATGCCCAGGTGCTCTCGAACGCCAAGCTGTTCTCCGGCGCGGCGACGGCCTTCGGCGCCGAGCCCAACAGCCAGGTGAGCTTCGTCGATGCGGCCATGCCGGGCATGCTGCCGGTGATCAACCGCTTCTGTGTGGAGCAGGCGATCAAGACCGGCCTCGGCTTGAAGGCGAAGATCAACCATCGCTCGGTGTTCGACCGGAAGAACTATTTCTACGCCGACCTGCCGCAGGGCTATCAGATCAGCCAGTACAAGCAGCCAGTTGTCGGCGAGGGCGAGGTCACCATCGATCTGGCCGACGGCGTCAGCGTGCGCGTCGGAATCGAGCGGCTGCATCTGGAGCAGGATGCCGGCAAATCCCTGCACGACCAGCACCCGGACTATTCCTATGTTGATCTCAACCGCGCCGGCGTGGCGCTGATGGAGATCGTGACCAAGCCGCACATGCGGTCATCCGAGGAAGCGGCCGCGTTTCTGCGCAAGCTGCGCGCCATCGTGCGCTATCTCGGTACCTGCGACGGCAACATGGACGAAGGCTCCATGCGGGCCGACGTGAACGTGTCGGTGTGCCGGCCGGGCGGCTACGAAAAATTCCGGGAAACCGGGGAATTCCGGCATCTCGGCACCCGCTGCGAGATCAAGAACGTGAACTCCATGCGCTTCATCGCGCAGGCCGTGGAGTACGAGGCGCGCCGCCAGGTCGACATCCTGGAATCCGGCGGCAAGATCGATCAGGAGACGCGCCTGTTCGACTCCAAAGCCGGCGAAACGCGCTCCATGCGCTCGAAGGAAGAGGCGCACGATTACCGCTACTTCCCCGATCCCGATCTTCTGCCGCTCGAGATCGATCAGGCCTGGATCGACGGCATCGCGCGTTCGCTCCCCGAGCTGCCGGACGAAAAGAAGGTGCGGTTCGTGGGGCTCGGATTGTCCGCGTACGATGCCGCCGTGCTCGTGGCGGAGAAGGAAACCGCGGATTATTTCGAAGTGATGCTGGCCGAGGGCGCCGACGCCAAATCGGCCGCTAACTGGTTGAACAATGAGGTTTTTGGCCGCCTGAACAGGGCTGGACTGAACGTTGCCACCAGCCCGGTTTCGGCGGCACAAAACGCGGCGATCCTCGCGCTGCTCGCCGAAAATGTGATCAGCGGAAAGATCGCGAAGAACCTGCTCGACATCGTGTGGAGCGAAGGCGGCGATCCGCGTGCGATCGTCGATGCGCGTGGTTTGCGTCAGGTTACCGACACATCGGCAATTGAAGCGGCTGTCGATCGCGTGATCGCGGCAAATCCGCAGAAGGTCGAGGAAGCGAAAGCGAAACCGAAACTTGCGGGCTGGTTTGTCGGTCAGGTGATGAAGGAGACGGGCGGAAAAGCCAATCCGGGTGTCGTGAACGCGCTCGTTAAATCCCGTCTCGGAATCGTCGACGAGGGTTGATTCGCACGTTTTCAAGCGTTGACGGGTCACGGCCGCCTGATGCAGCCATTTTCGTCCGTACACGAATGATCTTCTGGAACGCTGTAAAATACAGGGCTTTACGATGGCGCTTGCGGTGTGGTTTTGGAGCATCACCGGGCGCTATTGCATCGTTAACAAAAATTCCCTCATAGTCTCAACGTTTTGGGGGGTGCGAGTCGCACAGCCCGAAAACTTTAGAGGAGTCGTTTGACATGCCAATGACTGCAAAGAAGAAGCGCAAGGGCGCGAAGCGCAAGGCGACGCGCAAGGCCGCGTCCGCGCGTGGTGCCGCTCGCAAGACGAAAAAGCGTCGCGCGAAGAAGAAGTAGCATTCGATTTTGCCCGCGCGTTGTGCGGGCGATTGAATGATCGGCAAAGCCGCGGCTGCTCCCTCCATGCGGAGTCGCAAGGGTGGAGCAGCCGCGGCCAAGCCCAGAAAGGGTCGAAGCCCCGCGGTGACCCGGTCGCCGCCGATCCAAGGAAAAGCAGGGCTTTTCGTCCGATAATCCTCACATTTGACTCGCATCAGCGTTAAGGCTGTTAACCTCGCCTTAGCTCTCAGCCCATCACGATCCTCATCGTCGCAACGGGAATTGGCCCGGGGCGAACGAGGGAAGGGCCCGTGAGGGTCAAGGGGGAGGCGATGGCGTGCATCGATGTGGACGCGCTGACGCAATACGAAAGCGACGCGAAGAAGGGCCGCGCAGACGCGCTCTATAATCTGGGGCTGGCGTACTCGACGGGGCAGGGCGTAACGGTGGACTACGTCGCCGCGCACAAATGGTTCAACCTTGCGGCCATGCGCGGCAGCGAAATCGCGAAGAACTGGCGAGGGCAGATCTCCCGTGAGATGAGCACGACCCAGATCGCCGAGGCGCAGCGGTTGGCCCGCGAATTCCTGTCGTTCTTCAAGACGGCCGTCTAAGCCGTTCTATTTGCTGGCAACGGAGCTTGGGCTGCCGGCAGCATTTTCCGCGCGCGTGGCCGGCGCCGGCGCGGAAAGCACCTTCGTCTCGGGCGCCCGCGGCCGATAGACATCTGCCAAAATCCGCAACGGTTCGTCGTGCCCGGAAAGCCGGTTGCGGTAGACCTCCGTGTTCTCCAGCACCCGCTGCACGTAATTCCGCGTCTCGCTGAACGGGATCTCCTCGATCCAGTCGATGGGGTCGACGTTCGGGCTGCGCGGGTCGCCATAGGTGTCGAGCCAGCGGTTCACGTTCGCCTTGCCGGCGTTGTAGGCGGCAGCGGTGAGGATGTAGGAGCCGCCGAACGTCGCCAGATCGTCCGACAGTTCGATCATGCCGAGCTGGGTGTTGTATGTCGTGTCGCTGATCAGGTCGTTCGGCCGGTACTGCAGATTGGCAAGGGCTGCGGAGTGCTTGGCCGATGACGGCATCAGCTGCATCAGTCCGCGCGCACCGGCGCCGCTGACGGCGGAGGGATCGAACTCCGTCTCCTGGCGGATGATGCCGAGCACGAAGGCATTCTCCGGTGCCGGACTCGGCCCCTGATACGACGGCAGCCCGATGACCGGATGCAGATAGGTGAAGAAGTTTGTTCCCGTATAGCTCGCCTGCTTGGCGACCCGCACCGCCACATCCTTGAAGCCCATGTCGACCAGATCGGAGGCGAGCAGCTTCACGTGCCGCGGGTCGGCGTTGTCTTCCGCGTCATGCGTGGCGAAGACGCGCAGCAGGCTCACCATGCCGAGGTCGGCGAGCACATGCTCGGCATGGGTGAGATCACTCTTTTCGTACGCGGCCTTCACCGCGCCGGTTTCGGCTTGCGTGTCGGCCAGGTGAATGTGTGGCGTGGAGTCGATGCGGGCGAGCGCCAACTGTCCGTAGAAGGTCTCCGGCGATTTCGCCGCCTCGCGATATTCGGCCCACGCGGTCGACGTGTTGCCGGCGGCTTCGCTGGCGCGACCCGCCCAGTAATAGCCGCGACTGCGGCTGATCGGCCGGGTGAAATTCTTCGCAATGTTCATGAAATGCGCATGCGCCGACGACGGTTCGTGCAGGAAGCGTAGCGCCAGCCATCCGGCCATGAATTCCGCTTCGGCATATTCCTGGCCGGATGACAGCCCCGTGTCGCGTACCAGCTGGTAGGCGGTCGAATAGCTCTTCTGCTGGATGGCGGTGCGGGCGGCGAGGTTCAGCTCGTTCCACCATTTGCCGGGATTGATTTCGGCCATCTCGCGCGTCGGCGTCTTGGAAAGGAGGGGCGGGATGGCATCCACCGAACTCTGCTGGCGCAACAGCTTGGCGCGGTCGAACAGCAATCCGGGATCGTTCTGCAGGTTTGCCGGCAGCGCATCGACCACCTGCATGCCCTGATACGGATTGACGTGCAGTACCAGGCGCGCTTCCGCCAGTTGCTGCGCATCCGAAGGCACGCGCGACATCTCGCGGCGTGCCGCAGAAAGGTCGTTGTTGAACAGCAGGCGGTCGAGACGGGCGCGATCCACGTCCGGCGTCAGGATGTCGCCGTGGCGCTGGATGATGGCGAATTCCTGGTTCAGGTCGAAATCGCCGCTGACCCAGGCGGTGCGGATGAGATCGCGGCCCTTCGCCGTGTTGCCGGTCGCAAGATAGGCCTCGCCCAGGCGCACGCGGCCGATGTCGGAGGCGGGATCGCGGCCCGAGAAGAACGCCAGCACCGCATGCGGATCCATGTTTGGATCCATCGCCTGCTCGGCGCGGGCGAACAGCGTGTCGCGCGCCGGCCAATCGGGATTGCTCTTGAGGAAGGCGGAAATTTCTCCGAACGAGGCGCCGCTGTTCTTGTCGAGCAGGTAGCGCCACTCGATGATCCGCCGCGCCACCGGGTCATGGCCCTGATCGGCAAGGCCCTTGGCGGCGATCCAGTCGCCGCGATCAGCCGCCGCGAAGGCATTGAGATAGGTGTCGCGATCGGACGTGCTCAGCACCCGCACGAGGCCGGCGCGGCGTTCGGCCGTGATCTGTGGTCCGCGGTCGCCGGCATCGTCGGCAATCGGCGCCATGGTGATGACGCCGCCCTTGATCACGACGCCGGGCGGCAAGGTGCGCTGCCCTGCGCCTTGCGACGGATTCTGTGCAACGCCGAGGTTCGCGCTGAACACAAAGGCGGCCGCAGCCAGAAGGGTGGCACGGAGAGCGATCATCGACATCCCGATCGGTTTGGCTGCGTTGGGGGGCACGCAACGGTAGAAAAATAGCGGGTCCGCCTTCATGTCGCCAGCATTGTCTTGCTGCATTGCGGGTGCGAGCGTTAATTTTGTCATTGTTTCGTCAATGGATCATTTCATGCGCGATGTGCGCGAGCGGCTCAAAGGTTCCATTCCGGCCCTCATCACGCCTCTTAAGGATGGCGCGGTGGACGACGATGCCTTCCGCAAGCTCGTCGCCTGGCAGATCGCCGAAGGCAGCCACGGGCTCGTCCCCTGCGGCACCACCGGCGAATCACCCACGTTGACCCACGAAGAACACATGTGGGTGATCGAGATGTGCGTGGAGGAGGCGGCGGGCCGCGTGCCGGTGATCGCGGGCGCCGGCTCGAACTCCACAACCGAAGCCCTGCTGCTGACGAAGCATGCCAAGGAGGTCGGCGCCGACGCGGTACTGTCCGTCACGGGCTACTACAACAAGCCGTCGCAGGAAGGCCTCTACCGTCACTACGCGACGATCGCCGAAGCCGTCGACATCCCCATCATCGTCTACAACATCCCCGGGCGCGCGGTGGTCGAGATTTCCGTGGAGACGATGGCGCGGCTCAACGAAATCCCCAACATCATCGGCGTGAAGGACGCCACCGCCAATCTGGCCCGTCCGTCGCGCGAGCGGCTGGCCTGCGGCAAGGACTGGCGGCTACTTTCCGGAGAGGACGGAACAGCGCTCGGCTACATGGCGCATGGCGGGCACGGCTGCATCTCGGTGACGGCCAACATCGCGCCCAAGCTGTGCTCGCAATTCCAGGATGCCTGTATGCAGGGCGCGTTTGAGATGGCGCTGAAGCTTCAGGACAAGCTCATGCCGCTGCACGATGCCATGTTCCTGGAGCCGAGCCCTGCTTGCGTGAAGTATGCAGCCTCGCTGCTGGGTCTTTGCCGCAACGAAGTCCGCCTGCCCATGATGCCCGCAACGGATGCCGCCCAGAAGCGCGTGAAAGACGCGATGGCCGGTGCCGGATTGTTGTGACTCTCACGCGGGGGCACGGAGATGCGGAGCGAATCGCACGAACTCACTGCCGCAGAACTCTCCGCCGCGTTCGCGAACCGTGATCTGTCGCCGGTAGAGGTGACGGAAGCGTGCCTTGGCCGCATCGAGGCACTGGATTCGGAAATCAATGCCTTCTGCCATATCGATGTGGCAACGTCGCAGAAACAGGCGGAAGACTCCGAGGCGCGCTGGCTCGCCGGCGATCCGCTGTCGCCGCTCGATGGCGTGCCGGTGGCGATCAAGGACCTGCTGCTGACCAAGGGTTGGCCGACGCGGCGCGGATCGCTCACCGTCGATCCCCATCAGCCGTGGAACGAGGATGCGCCGAGCGTCGCGCGGCTGCGCGAAGCGGGTGCGGTGCTGATCGGCAAGACCGCCACGCCGGAATTCGGCTGGAAGGGCTCGACGGATTCCCCGCTCACCGGAATCACGCGCAATCCGTGGAACAAGGCGAAGACTCCCGGCGGCTCCTCCGGCGGATCGGCGGCGGCACTCGCCGCACGCTTCTGTCCGCTGGCGCTCGGCACCGATGGCGGCGGTTCCATCCGCATTCCGGCGAGCTTCACGGGCACGTTCGGATTGAAGCCAAGCTTCGGCCGTGTACCTGCGTATCCGCTGTCGCCGTTCGGAACGGTGGCCCATGTCGGCCCGATGAGCCGCACGGTGCTCGACGGCGCCATGCTGCTGAACGTGATCGCCAGGCCGGATGCGCGCGACTGGCATTCGCTGCCGTATCAGCCGACCGACTACGCGGCGGAACTGGAAACCGGCGTGCGCGGCAAGCGAATCGCCTTCAGCCCACGCCTTGGCTATGCGAAGCGTGTCGATCCCGAGGTGGAGACCCTGGTTGCGGCGGCCGCGAAGCGGTTCGAACAACTCGGCGCGCATGTGGAGCAGGTCGATCCGTCCGGCGGCGATCCCGGTGAGATGTTCCGCACCTTGTGGTGGGCCGGCGCGGCTTTCCTGTTCGGCGGCCTGCCGGAAGCGAAGAAGGCGCAGCTCGATCCCGGCCTGCGCCAGATGGCGGACGAAGGCGCGCGCATCACGACGAAGGAATATCTCGCGGCCAATGCGGCGCGTGGCGTCTATGGCAGCACGATGCGACAGTTCATGGAGCGATACGATTTTCTCCTCACGCCGGCGCTTGCCACGACCGCGTTCGATGTCGGCCAGCTTTCGCCGCTTGACGATGACGGCAAGGCGTGGATGCAGTGGACGCCGTTCAGCTTCCCGTTCAACCTCACGCAGCAGCCGGCGGCGAGCGTGCCGTGCGGCTTCACGCGTGACGGTTTGCCGGTGGGACTGCAGGTCGTAGGCCGCATGTTCGACGACGCCGGCGTTCTGGCGGCAGCGGCCACTTATGAACTCGCCGATCCGCATTTCGAGAAGACGCCGCCGGGTTTCTAGCGCCTGAAGGAGAATATAATGTCACGGCTTTTGGTCCGCAGCATCGGGGTCTCGCTCGACGGGTTCGGCGCCGGTCCCGATCAGGCTCTCGACCATCCGCTCGGCATCGGCGGCGAGCGAGTGTTCCAGTGGTTCTTCCACACCAACACCTTCGGGGAAATACAGGGCCGCACAGGTGACCGAGACCTCGATGACGAGTTCGCACGCAAGGGTTTCGAGAACATCGGCGCGTGGATCATCGGACGCAACATGTTCGGGCCCGTCCGCGGCGGCTGGGGCGATGAAAGCTGGCGCGGATGGTGGGGCGAGGAACCACCCTATCACGTGCCGGTATTCGTGCTCACACATCATCCACGCAAGGATTTGCCGATGCTGGGCGGCACAACATTTCACTTCGTAACCGGCGGGATCGGCGAGGCGCTTGGGCGTGCCCGGGAGGCTGCGAACGGAAAGGATGTGCGCGTGGGCGGCGGCGCTTCGACCATTCGGCAATATCTGGAAGCGAAGCTGATTGACGAACTGCATCTCGCCATTGCGCCAACTTTGTTGGGGAACGGCGAGAGTTTGTTTGCCGGGCTGAACCTGCCGGCCCTCGGCTATCAGTGCACCCGGCATGTGGCATCCAGCCACGCAATGCATGTGACCCTTACGAAGCAGGCATGAAGGCGAAAGAACGATGGCGCGACCGGTCTTCGATCAGATCAACATCGTCAGCGGCGACATGCGCAAGTCGATCGATTTCTATCGGCTTCTTGGCGTGGAGATTCCGGAACCGGCAGCCGGCCAGTCCGGCGAGCCATTCCATGTGAATTGCGACGTGGGCGGGCAGGCGGACCTCGATCTCGATTCGGAAGGCTTCGCGCGGGTGTGGAATGCCGGCTGGCGCGGTGCTGACAAGCTCGCGGGCCGGGTCGTCGTGGGATTTGGTGTCGAAAATCGCGAGGCGGTCGATGCCTTGTATGAAAAGCTGACGCAGGCGGGACACAAAGGCCTGCAGCCGCCGTGGGATGCATTCTGGGGATGTCGCTATGCGATCGTCGAAGACCCCGACGGTATCGCAGTTGGCCTGATGAGTCCGCGCGACGCCAGCAAGCAATACTGGCCACCGGAAGGCTGGAGCGGCTAGAAAACGGTGCGTCGGAACGAGGCCGCCATGGACCAGGACAGACTTTCCAGCCGCATTCTCCCGAATTCCGCCACCATGATCGGCGTGTGCGTAACCGCCGTGGGGCTGGTGAAGATCGCGGAAAGCCATATCGGCCCCAGCAATGTCGATATCTACTTCTCTCTGGCGGCCATCATCTTTCTCGGCAGTGCGTTCCTCTCCTATCTTGCCCTTCGCGCTCCGGCGGCGGCGCGGGGCGTGACCGTTCTCGAACGCATGGCGGACATGCTGTTCATGGGCGGGCTGCTGGCACTGACACTCATCGCCACGATGTTCGCCTATGAAGTGATCTGATGGCGAACGAGATCCTCACTGTCGCGCAGTGCTACGAGGCGGATCGTTACGCGGCAGCGCACGGCGTGCCCTCGCTCACGCTGATGGAGAATGCGGGGCGCGC
>DATIYG010000074.1:0-9069 GCA_035517755.1 Rhizomicrobium sp.
AAATCAGCTCCCCCTTGTGGGGCGGTCGAAATGCTTGACCGAAGCGAGAGCATTTCGGGTGGGGGACGAAGCGACTTACCCCCCACCCGGTTCGCTAACGCTCGCCAACCTCCCCACGAGGGGGAGGTAGTTCGCGAATCGTGATCCGATCCAGCTTGCCTTCGATGCGGCCGAGCTGCTGCTTCATTTCGCCGATCTGTTCTTCGAGCACGGCGACGTGCGCGATTGTCTCCTGCTCGCCGCGCACGGTGCGCTCGAGATCGCTGATGCGTTCGGCGGCAGAGCCCGCCCAGAACAACGCCCCCGCTGTCTGCAACAAAAAAGCCGCAACGAGGGCGGCCGGGATCTTCTTCGCATCCAGCGCCGGCTGGATGTGTTCGGTGATGATGCTCATCAGGTTCTTCCTTTTCCAATCTGCCGCACGCGTCGCAGTAGCGATTGCCTTTCCACGCGATTACATTCCCGGGAGCGCGTGAGGGGCATTCCATGAAATTCCTGGCCGCTGCAGCACTGACCGCGACCGGCTCGATCCTGTGTGGCTGCGCCACCGTGTCGAAAGGGACCGTGCAGCCTGTCGCCGTGACGACCGCGCCGGTTCGTGACGCAGAGTGCACGTTGACGAACGCGCTGGGGTCCTGGCATCTGAAAACGCCGGGCAGCGCGATGGTCCATCAAAGCCACAGCGATCTCGCCATCGTTTGCAGCAAGCCTGGTTATGCCGATGGCCACGCAGTGGCCGAGGCGCATTTCGGCACGGAGACCTTGGGCAATGCGCTGATCGGCGGCACCGCGGGTCTCATCTTCGACGCATCGAGCGGTGCGGATTTTCATTACCGAAGTCCCATTTTCGTATCGCTCGTCCCGGACGGCCGGGCACCTGCTCCCCGCCCGCAGCAGGACTTCGCCGCCGCGGCCCGGAGCGTTTCCGCATTCCCGGTCTATCTACATTGCACGGGTTCGACCGACGCCGCGTTCGTTGCGGATGGCGGACCGGGCCGGGTGCGCGCGAAAGTGCGGTTTGAGCTGAATGCCAGCGGAATGCCCGGCTCCGTTCTCGTCACAAAAACCGATGCCGCGACCTGCGAGATCGGCGCGGCGAACGGCACGACAATCCTGAGCGCGCGCAGCACGATTGATCCAACGCGCACCTCGATCGCCGGTGTCAGCAGCGCGGACGAGATCGCGCCCTATGTCTCCGTTGTGCGTTCGGCGCCCGGCGCAGACGCCCCTGTGACCTTCACCATTGCGGCGAAGGACGATTCGCCCGGCACAGTGACGATGGATTTCGTCGTCGCCTACAAGTGAGCCGCCACGATGCGCGTGGCTCGCCTCTCCCTGTCCTTTGACGCCTTTTGTATTTGCTAACGACCGGTTAACCGAAAATCCCGGCCGTGCTTGCGAGATGTTTCCAAATTCTTTCAACCTTTACGAAACTTGGACACTTCGCATGAACGAGACGGACATTACGGGCAAGAGCCTCCTTCAGCGAATGCTGGATTACCGCAACCGCGCGGAGCAGTTGCGCATCCTCGCCAGGAGCATGGTGCCCGCGACGCAGACAACACTGCACACGGTGGCGGCAACCTACGATCAGCTCGCCGACAACGCCCACGCGATCCTGTTGCAGTCAGCCGGAGAATCCTGACGGCTTCGTCGCCGTTAAGCTTTCGTTTTCCATGTTGGTCTCTCGCCGAGAGACCATTTCGCTTCCAGGCATCTCGTTCTTCCATTGCAGTGGGGCCGAGCCAGCAGCGCGCGCCGAAACCGGCAATTCCCTCGCCTTTCCAGCATCCGGCCGCTTTGGTTTCCGGTGCAGGTCCGATTAACCGGGGGGAACCGCTCTCCTTGCCGACGGTTTTGTGAAAGCACATCCTTCACGACGACTGGGGGAGATCACGCGGACATGAACGCTTCCGACGAGCATGGCCACGGCCTGCTCAAACGCCTGCTCGACTACCGCAACCGCGCCGAGGAAATGCGCATCCTTGCGACCGACATGCACAGCGAGACGGCCGTGCTGATGTTCTCGATCGCATCCGGCTACGACCGCATGGCGGAAACGCTGCAGGCGATCCTGTCGCGCTCGGCCAATCTCGCGCCGTAACGCCTGCAGACTCGATTGCGATTACCGCGCGCGCAGAAAGCCGCGCTCGACGTTGTTCTCGTCTAGATACGCGCCGGCGATCGCGCCATGGCGATTGATCGACCAGGCCTCGGTATCCGGCAGGGACGACTCATTGGGGGGATGGAATGTTGTCACCGTGCCATCCGGCTTGCGCAGGAATGAGGCGCCGAATTCGTCGTCATATTCGTAGAAGCCTGAAACCTCGCCCTTGTCGTTGATGCTCTCCCACTCGATGAAAGGAATGTCGTTCTCCGGAGCCACGCTGAACAGCGAAAATGCGCCTTCGGAATCGCGCACAAAACCGAAGAATCGATCGTTGCTATCGGCATAAGTTCCGGCAATCGTTCCCGCATCGTTAATCGCATAGGCGGTCGCGTTGTTCGCGCCGGGCGCGTCGAAGGTTGTGATCGTTCCGTCCGGGGCTCGCACGAAGGCGTGCTCCGAACTGTTGCCGGTGAACCAGCCGACGATGGCGCCGGATGCATTGATGGCGGTAGCCTCGGTTTCGGTTGAATCCGGCGGATCGACTGTCACGAACGATCCATCCACATGGCGGATGAAAGCGTGCGCCACACCGTTCGTATCGACAAAAGACCCGCACACATCACCCTGGCCGTTGATGGCGACAGGCACGATGCCGCGCGCGTTCGGCGCATCGAAGGTCACGAAGCGGCCATCCGGCTTGCGGACGAAGCCATGGAAGGCGCGCTTCGAATCCTGGTAGTTGCCGGCGATCCATCCCCTGTCATTGATGCCTGCCACCGCCGTGAAGATCGCACCGTCTGGATCGAACACCGTGATGGTGCCGTCTGCGGCGCGGACAAAGCCGTGATCCTTTTTGCTGTTGTCCTCGAACCAGCCGGCGATGACGCCGTGCTTGTTGATTCCCATGCCGCTCGAGATGGTGCGCTGCGCGTTCGGCGGATCGAAGATCGTGTACTGCGCCGCCGCCCGGGCTGGCGAAACGCCGGCCACGGCGAACACGGCAAGAAGCAGCGGAAGCGTCTTCATGGCTGTCCCCCAAGCGAGCAGAAGGCTAGTACAATTTGCGCTCGAAATCACCGGCGCATCACCCCGGCACGTCGCCGCTATCCAGCGGCGAATAGCCGGCGGCTTCGCGCTTTTCGTTGAGCGTGAGGAACGCGGCGTTGCCGATCTTGTCCCAGCTTGCCTGGCGATCCTCGACGAGCGCGGGCACAGCATCGGCATCGTATTTGAGATGCAGCCGCTCGCCGAATTTCGGCGCCAGCCACTTCGTCAGCGACGCGGCTGTGCGCGCCACCAGCGGCAGCACGGTCTGGCGCCAGAACGACAGATTGGCCTGCGCGTAGTTCGCATAGGTCGCATCGCCCGGAATGCCGAGCAGCATCGGCGGCACGCCGAAGGCGAGTGCGATCTCGCGCGCGGCGACGTCGCGCGAGGCAGCAAAGTCGAGCTCGGCCGGCGAATAGCTCATGCTCTGCCAGGCAAGGCCGCCTTCCAGCACCATCGGCTTGCCGGCATTCTTCGCGCCGGAGTAGCCGTCTTCCAACTGATGCTTGAGTCGCCGCCACTGCTCGTCCGACAGATTCGGCGCGCCTTCGACGCCCTTCCACATCAGCGCGCCGGACGGCCGCGCCGCATTGTCGAGCAGCGCCTTGCTCCAGGCGGCACCCTGATTGTGCACATCGATGGCGGTGGCGGCGGGCTCGAGCGGTGACAATCCGCACGTCTCATCCAGCGGATGGAACAAGGTCGTGTGCAGCACGGGCAGGAAACCGCTGCGATCGGGCGCCAGACGGATGGTTCGTCCGTCTACGGAATAATCATAGGCCGTTGGCCAGCCGGAGCTGCCCGTTACCGGCTTCACGCGATCGGGCCTAAGCGCATAGAGCGCGCGCACTTCGCCATCGATGAGGCTCGCCTGCAGATAGGCGTTGCCGGCGCATTGCAGATAGGCGTACCAACGCTCGAACAGCGCCGGCCCCGCATCGCGCGGATTGGGCGAGGCGATGAGGTCGAGCAAGGGATGGCCATCGATCTCAGTGTCGCCCTCGTAGAGCAGGAACGGCACGGAGCTTGCCGCTTCCGCGATCATCCGCACGCAGCGATAGACGATCGCGTTGCCCATCACGCCGTGGCGCGACAGGCTGGCGTAGTCGCGGGCGCTCCATCGCGCGCCGCCGATCAGCGACAGCGCGATCAGCGGCGCCGATTTCGTTTCGGGCACGGTCTGCTGGGCCCGCGGCGCAAACCGCGAGAGGAAGTTGTTGAACATGGGTCTCCTTTACCTCCCCCTTTGTGGGGAGGTCGAAATGCTGAGCGATAGCGAAAGCATCTCGGGTGGGGGGGTGGCTGGTGACGTGAACACCGCCCCCCACCCGGCTCGCTTCGCTCGCCGACCTCCCCACAAAGGGGGAGGTAAGATTCAATCAAAAAAACGGATGTTCGGTTCGGCGGTACGCTTCTGCGGAAACAGCTCGGTCAGCGCCCACACCAGCGCATCCATGCGATCGGGTGAATCGCCCGTGCCGTCGTACTGGCACATCTCGTCCTCGAGCTGCGGGAACTGGCCCACATGATGCACCCTGCCCTGCTCGTAGAGCGCGGCGATGGGTTCGGCGCGCGAAAGCTTGCTCTTCATCGCATGCACCGTCCTCACCTTCATGTTGGGATGGGCGTTGGCGAGGACCCGCGTCACCATTTCGCCGCCCTGGTTCACTTCGGCGATGACGCAGGTGGCATCGAAATCTTCGTACGCATCGGCAGCGCGATGGCTCCATTGCAGCGAGGTCACATGCTCGCGTGAATAATCGGCGAGCACATAGGCCTGATCGCCCAACAATCCCGCCACCACGATGCCGCAGGCACCTGTCTTCGTTGCCGGCGGATCGACGCCGACCACCACGCGATCGAGCGCCGGCGCTTCCTTCACGCGATGGGCATCGATCCATTCGCGACGCCACGAGGCGCCTTCATAGTCCTCGATGATCTCGCCTTCGAGTTCCTGCCGGCCGAGCCGCGTGCCGCCGTACAGCGCCTTCAGCGACTCCACATAATTGGCCGCCAGATTCGACGCGTTGTCGAAGGTCGCGGCGTGCGTCACCTTCGTCCCCGGCGCATCGAGCAGAGCGCGCAAGGCCTTCAGCGGCCGCGGCGTCGTGGTGAGCATCAGCTGCGGATGCTCGCCCAGGCGCAAACCCATGCGGACCATATCGAGTGCGCCTTGCGCATCCGGCCATTTGGCGAACTCATCGCCCCAGGCGAACTCGAACTGATGCCCGCGCAACGAATCGGGATCGTCGGCGGAGAGCACGGCAGCGACGGCACCGCTGGCCGGCCATGTCACGCGGCGCAGGCTCGGTTCGTATTCCGCGCCTTCGCTCACGGCGAGCAACCCCGCCGGACCTTCGATCATCACGGATCTGGCTTCGGAATGGGTGGCGGCGATGAGCGCCGTGCGAATGGCGCGGCCGGTTCGCACATGTCCCGCCACCCACTCCGCGCCGGCGCGCGTCTTACCGGCACCACGCCCGCCGAGGAAAACCCAAATGTTCCAATCGCCTTCAGGCGGAAGCTGATCCGGACGCGCTGCGTGCTTCCACGCCGTCAGAATGCGATTTGCGTACTTCTCCCTCAGCAATTTCCGCACGCGCCGCTTTGTTCGCGGCGGCAACGATGCGATGAATTCGAGCGTCGAGGATTTCGGTTGCATGTCCATCGATGATTGCGGCCTTGCTCTTGCGGGCGGCGCTGCGCTCGGCTTCGAGCTTCACCAGCCGTTCCGCGGTGCGTTCGAGACTGGCGAGGATGCGCGCGTTGCGCTCGCGATCGGTTGTGTCGAGCTGCTCCGCCTTCTTCGCTTCCATCTGAGCGAGCTGGCGCGTCAATTCGTTGAAGATGCGCATGAGGGTTCTGTCCATTTCGTCGGGATCGATGTCGTCAGGGCTGAGGCCCCTCAGCGCGCGCGCAGTTTCGCGCGCGCCAGAAATCTGGGGCACGATAGGCATACTTTCTTTCCTTGGTTTGGAATTTCCGTAGGCGCTTGGGTCGCCCTCGGCGATCTGGAAGGCTCGGAATACAAGGGGAAGAGCAGCTTTCGCCGACCGACTTTGGCTCCGGGCGCAATTCCAGAGATGAGTATAATATGCAAAACCAGCGTCACGCTGTCAACGGCAGAAAGTGAAAAAAATACGTTTCAGGCCAAAAAATGACAAGTTGTTGAGAACAAATAGGATTATCGTGCCCGAGGTCGGCGGCAAGGTCGAACCGCCGTCACGAAACCATCCTTTGCATAAGCCTTTCGTGCGCTTGGAGAACAGCCCGCCCGATGTACTGCGCCGCGGACGTCGCGTAACCTCGCGACAAAACCGGGGGTGGGGCGATGTCGATTTTTCACGGCACGAGCGGCGACGACATTCTGACGGGTGGATCGGGCAACGATGTCTTCCGCCTGTGGCAGGGTGGCAATGACACCGCCAGCGGCGGCGGCGGCAACGACGTCTTCAAGTTCGGCGCGGCGTTCAACGCAGGCGACAAGATCGACGGCGGCACGGGCCACGACACGGCCGTGCTCAAGGGCGATTACTCCGCCGGTGTCGTCTTCAATGCCGACACCATGGTCAACGTCGAGACCATCAAGCTGCTCGGCGGTTTCAGCTACAACCTCACGACCGACGATGCGACGGTGGCGGCCGGCAGATGGCTGACCATCCAGGCCGACCATATCGGCAAGGGCCATCACCTCACCTTCGACGGCTCCGCCGAACAGGACGGGCATTTCTGGATTGTCGGCTCCATCGGCAGCGACACGGTGACCGGGGGCGCCCAGAAGGACGTCTTCCATATGGAAGGCGGCGGCAGCGACACCATCAACGGCGGCGGCGGCGACGACACGATCTATCTCGGCTCCTCGCTCGGCGCGGGCACGCACATCGATGGCGGCGCCGGCGACGACTTCGTAGACATCGGCGGCATCTACGGCTCGCTCGGGTCGCCGGTCACGCTCACCGGCAGCATGCTGACATCTGTCGAGGATCTGTATCTCGAAGGCACGTCCCCCTCTTTCAACTACTTCTTCAACACGGACGGGACGCTCACGCCCGGACACGAGATGTTCATCGATGCCGGCGGTGTCACCACCGGCACCGTCGTGTTCGATGCATCGGCCGAGACCGGCACACTCGTCTTCATCGGCGCCGGCACGGGCTGCACCTTCACGGGCGGCTCGGGCGAAGACGACTTCCAGATGGGCCTCACGACCGCCTCCAATGTCAATGGCGGCGACGGCAACGATACGTTCGAGTACAGCGACAACTTCAATTCCAGCGCCATCATCCAGGGCGGCGCCGGCTCCGACACGCTCAGTCTCGACGGCAATTTCTCGTCGCTGACGATCGACGGCGCCAATGTGACCGGGATCGAGACGCTCGCGCTCATCAACGATCATGAGTTCAACGGCCTCTCCGTCGTCGGCGATCTGACGGGCGCATCCGGCACATTGACGGTGGATGCGAGCGCGGCCTTCGTCATGGGCCTCGATCTCTCGGCTGCCACGTCGTCGAACTACGACGTGACCGGCAGCAACGGCGACGACACCGTCAATTTCGGCACCAATTTCCGCCACGACGACGTGATGAACGGCGGCGCCGGCAACGATACCGTTCACGTCTCCGGTTTCTCCGACGGCGACACCATCACCTTCACCGCCACGACCATGACGAATGTGGAGAATCTCATCCTCGACACCAGTTCGGACCTCGGGATCGTCACGGATGATGCGACGGTGGCTTCCGGTGCAACGCTGACGGTCGACGCCAGCGCGGTGGTCACCTTCGCCTTCGACGGATCGGCGGAGACGAACGGCTCATTCGTGCTGATCGGAGGCACGGGCGACGACGAGCTCACCGGCGGTGCGGGCAATGACACGTTCACTGGCGGCGACGGTGCCGACACCATGGCGGGCGGCGGCGGCTCCGACATGTTCGCCTACACCGCAGTCTCCCAATCGACCAGCACGACGCACGACTCGATCACGGACTTTGCCGCCGCCGCCGACACGTTCAGCTTCGGCGGCATCGTCACGGGCTTCGACGGCACGATTTCCGGCTCCGTCAGCAGCGGCTCATTCGACAGCGACATCGGCAACGCCTTCAATGATTCCGTGACGCTGCATGCACACCACGCCTGGGTGGTGCTGGCAACCGGCGGCGATCTTTCCGGCCATTCGTTCGTGGTGGTCGATGTGAATGGCGATGCGCAATACACCGGCGGCACCGATTATGTGATCGACATCACCGGCTACACGGGCACGATCTCAGCGACGAATTTCAGCTGATATCCTTTGGCGTCGCAAATTTGCCATCCGGCTGCGACGCCTGGAGCTTCCCGCATCGGGCCGCGATGTACTTGGGCGGCCGCATGATTTAATCTCCGCCCAATAAAAGGGTGGGGGGCGACAATGTCCATCTTCAAGGGCACGCGCGGCGACGACACCGTCAACGGCGGCGGTGGCAACGACCTCTTCAAGTTCGGCGCGGCCTTCACGGCAGCGGACAAGATCGATGGCGGCACCGGCAACGACACGGTCTCCCTCAAGGGCGATTACTCCGCCGGCGTGATCTTCAACGCCGACACGATGGTGAATGTCGAGACCATCAAGCTGATCGGCAACTTCAGCTACAATTTGACCACCAACGATGCGACCGTCGCGGCAGGCCAGACGCTGACGATCAATGCCCGCGGTCTCGGCACCGGCCACACGCTCACTTTCGACGGATCGAACGAGAGCGACGGCAGCTTCACCGTGCTCGACAGCGGCGGCAACGACGTGATCACCGGCGGCGATCAGCGCGACCACATCAACATCAGCGCCGGCGGCAACGACACGGTGCATGGCGGCGGCGGCGACGATCTCATCTATGCCGGAACCAAGTTCACCGCCGCGGACCACATCGACGGCGGCA
>DATIYG010000075.1:0-2322 GCA_035517755.1 Rhizomicrobium sp.
CGACACGAAGAGCCTGATCACCCATCCCGAAACCACGACGCATCAGCGGCTGTCGCCGGAAGCCCGGGCGGCGCTCGGCGTGACGTCGGGGATGTTGCGGCTTTCCGTCGGCCTCGAAGATGCCGACGACATCTGCGAGGAGTTGCAACAGGCGCTTGCTGCGGTTTAATCGCTGTGTGCGAAGGGGGATTTCATGAAGAGGATTTTTGCTGCTGCGGCGACGCTGTCGTTCATGGCACTCGCGACGCCGAGCTATGCGGCCGGTCCATCGTTCGCTGTCTCGTTTCCGGCCACCATGAGCAGCACCCCGCTCGACGGCCGCATCATTCTTCTGCTGGCGAAGGGTTCGCCATCCGACGAGCCGCGCAACCTTGTCGAGCCTGACAGGCCGCTCAAATCGCCGTACATCTTCGGCGCCAACGTCGATGGGCTGAAGCCGGGCGCCAATGCCTCGGTGGATTCCTCCGCATTCGGCTGGCCGACACGTCGGTTGTCCGATCTGAAGGCCGGCGATTACACGGTGCAGGCTGTCCTCAACCGGTACGAAACCTTCCATCGCGCCGACGGGCACACGCTGAAACTTCCGCCGGACATGGGCGAGGGCCAGCAATGGGCGAAGAAGCCGGGCAATCTCTATTCGAAGCCTCTCCACATCCATTTCGATCCGGCGAGCGCCAAGCCGATCGCGATTGTGCTCGACCAGAAGATTGCACCGATCCCCGACAAGAAGGACACGCCCTTCGTTCGTCACGTGCGCATCAAGAGCGAACTGCTGTCAAAATTCTGGGGCAGACCGATGTATCTCGGCGCGCACATCCTGCTGCCTTACGGATTCGATGCGCACCCCAACGCGCACTATCCGCTGATGGTGTTCCACGGCCATTTCCCGGATGACATCTCCGGATTCCGCACCACACCGCCCGATCCCAACCTGAAGCCGGACTATTCCGAGCGCTTCCATCTGGCCGGGTACAACCGCATTCAGCAGCAGGAAGCCTATGCCTTCTACAAGAAGTGGATTTCAGCGGGCTTTCCACGATTCCTCGTCATCGAGATCCAGCACGCCAATCCGTATTACGACGATTCCTACGCCGTGAATTCCGCCAACCTTGGGCCATACGGCGACGCCATCAACAAGGAGCTGATCCCGTATATCGAGAAGAAGTTTCGCGGATTGGGCGCTGGCTGGGCGCGCTTCACCTATGGCGGCTCGACCGGTGGCTGGGAAGCGCTCGCGACACAAGTGTTCTATCCGGACATGTACAACGGCACCTTCGCGGCATGTCCCGATCCGATCGACTTCCATGCCTACACGGTGATCAATCTCTATGCCGACAAGAACGCCTATACGCTGGAGGGCGCCGCTGCGAGCGTCGAGCGCCCGGCACAGCGCAACTATCTCGGCGAGGTGTTCACCAGCCAGGCCGATTCCAATCACATGGAGCTTGCGCAAGGCGATCACAGCCGCTCGGGCGGGCAGTACGACATCTGGCAGGCGGTGTTCGGGCCGGTTGGCGCCGACGGCTATCCCAAGCCGATCTTCGACAAGGTGACGGGCGACATCGATCCGGGCGTCGCGGCCTATTGGCGCGATCACTACGACCTCACGCACATCATCGAACGCGACTGGGCGACATTGGGACCGAAGCTTGCCGGCAAGATCCACATCTATGTCGGCAGCGCGGACACCTATTACCTGAACAACGCGGTCTATTATGCGCAGGCCACGCTCGAGAAGCTGAAGAACCCGGCCTATGGCGGCCAGGTGGACTATGGCGACCGCGCCGAGCATTGCTGGAATGGCGATCACGCCTTGCCGAATGCGTGGTCGCGCCTGCACTACGATTTCCAGTATCTGCCGAAGATTCTGGCGCGCATCAAAGCAACCGCACCCAAGGGCGCCGACCTGACCAGCTGGCGCTATTGACGCCGGCTCGTCAATCAATCGCGATCGTCGAAGGTGCGCTGCTGCATGCCGTGCGCTTCCCGGTCGTATTGCTTGCGGCTGGAATAGAATAGGAGCGCCATCAGGCCGCCGCCCACGGCCAGCGTCGCGACAACGCCGATGCCGAGCACGACCCACCCCATCGTCGGGATGGAAACACCATCGATCGAATTCCAGCCATGGACCGCGAAGGCGATCGCGAACGCCAGGAACGCAAAGATCACGATGATGGCGACCCAGCCCCAGGCGCCAAGGCGCGGGGGAGGTGCAGCGGGATTGAAGTCTGGCGGGCTCATGGAGTGGTAACGCGGAGGTCAGACGCCGTTTGCAGGAGATCGTGAATTATCCTTCAAATCTCTGGCCTTGAAAATGCCGAA
>DATIYG010000076.1:0-23368 GCA_035517755.1 Rhizomicrobium sp.
TATTCCGAGGTCTCGAACGGATTGGCAAGGGCTACCGATGCAGGGCGACCCAATAGAAAAGCAGCGCCGCGATCGCGAAGGCCAAGCCCCAATAGGACAGCAAACGCCATCGCGGTCCCATCAGGTCCCGTGCATTGGCCCGGTAGGTGGCGAGCGCTTCGAGAGCAAAACCCAACATCAGGGCAATCAGGAGACCGATACCGATCAGGCGGGCGTAGATGAGCAAATCCCGGACATGACCACCACCGCCAAATCTCACGGGGCACCTCGCCGCTACTGCTCTTTACCATCGACCGACCTTGCCGGCTCGATCAAGTACCAGCTTGATCGGCTTGACGCGCACTTGCCTGGCGCGCGACAGATGGCCCGGTCCTCTGGCGGATCCATTCATGGCCATTTGCCCCATCATTCTCTGCGGCGGAGAAGGTTCACGCCTCTGGCCAGTTTCACGGCGTGATTTTCCCAAACAATTTGCAACATTGGTTGGGACGATGTCCTGCTTTCAGCAGGCCGCCATGCGGCTTGCAAAGCTGCCCGGTGCCCTAAAGCCGGTTATCGTTGCAGGCGAGGCTCATGAGGCCACGGTGCGCAACCAGCTCGATGCGATCGAATTGGACGCGACCATCATCCTTGAGCCCGAGGGCAGAGACTCCGCACCAGCCGTGGCCGTTGCAGCGGCGTACCTGCTCGGCGTCGGTCAAGACAGTCCTGCCGTGATGCAGCCCGCAGATCATTACATTCCCGATATCGAGCGTTTTGGCGCGGCGGTGGAGCGCGCGGCCAGTGGTGCGGATGATGGATACATCGTCACCTTCGGCATCACCCCGTCGCTTCCGGAAGTGTCCTACGGGTACATCAGCATCGGAGAGCCGCTGCCGGCCGCGCCTGGCGTGTCGAAGGTCGGCCGGTTCGTCGAAAAGCCGCAGCTCGAGAAAGCCATTGAGTATCTCGCGCAGGGTTTCGTGTGGAACAGCGGCATCTTCGCATTTCGGCCTTCGCTGCTGTTGGTAGAAATGGAGAGGTTCGAGCCCGCGATTGCCGACGCGGCCCGTCGCGCGGTGGCCGAGGCCAGAGTCACCGATAACGTCATCCGGCTCGATCCAATCGCATTCGCCCGCGCGACCAAGAAATCGCTCGATCACGCCGTGATGGAGCGGACGGACAAGGCCGCAGTCGTGGCAGGCGATTTCGAATGGTCCGACCTCGGCGCGTGGAGCGCCATCTATGGCGCCCATCCCAAGGACGAAAACGGCAATGTCATCGCGGGCGGCAACGCGATCGCAATCAACTCGCAGAATTGCTTCATTCGCGCCGGCAACGTTCCTTTGGCAGTGATCGGTCTTTCCGATGTCGGCGTCATCGCCGAGCCGGACGGCATCGTCGTGTGCAAGCTGGACACGAGCGCCTCCGTCAAGATCGCCGTGGAGAATTTGCGTGCAAAGGCACGGCCGGAAGCCTTGCGAAGCACGCCTGCCGCACGACGCCGCGATCACGCCAGCCTTTCCGGCGCCGCGCGTTCGCTCGGCGGCTGGCTCGACAATGCCGCGCTCCCGCTATGGTGGACGGCCGGTGCGGATCACGACCGCGGCGGGTTCTTCGAACTGCTCGACGACCGCGGGCGCTGTGTACGCATGGCCCGTCGCATGCGCGTGCAGGCGCGACAGGTTTATGTCTACGCCGCTGCGGGCATGGCCGGATGGCAGGGGCCATGGCGATCCGCTGCGCGTCACGGTCTCGAATATCTGCGTGACCGCTTCCGCCGTCCCGACGGACTCTACTGCACACTGGTCGGTGATGACGGCGGGCAGGTGGACGAACGCGCATTTCTTTACGATCAGGCGTTCATGCTGCTTGCCCTCGCCACTGCCGCCGAGGCGGGAATCGACGCGCAGCAATGCATCGATGAGGCGATCGCGATCCGCGCCAACCTGCTCGCGAATTTCGCGCGACCGATCGGCGGCGGATTTCTGGAGGAAGAGATCCGCGGCGCGCGATTCCAGTCCAATCCCCACATGCATCTTCTGGAGGCCGCACTTGCGTGGGGCGGGTTCGCCGACGATGGCGAATGGTCGAAGCTGGCCGAGCAGATCGTGCGGCTCTGCCTTGGCACCTTCATCGATCCCGGCGCCGGAATGCTGCGGGAATTCTTTGCCGACAGCGGAGCGCCGCTGGAGGGATTCCCGGGCCGAATTGTCGAGCCCGGACATCAGTTCGAGTGGGCATGGCTGTTGGGGCGATGGTCCGACCGGAATGCGAACGAGGCTGCGCGCGCAGCGGCTCTTAAATTGTTCGAAATCGGCGAGCGGCAGGGCATTGACCCTCTGCGCGGCGTTGCCATCGACGTCCTGCTCGATGACATGTCGCCCTATTCGCGCCAGGCGCGGCTCTGGCCGCAAACCGAGCGCCTCAAGGTTGCCCTGGCACTGGCTCGCAGCGCCAGCGGAGCGGAGCGCGCGCGATTTGAAGCTGCGGCCCTGTCGGCAGCCGAGGGATTGTCGCACTATCTTCAGACGGAAGTGCACGGGCTGTGGCATGACAAGATGCGCGCCGACGGCACATTCGTG
Source organism: Rhizomicrobium sp. (assembly GCA_035517755.1). Taxonomy (GTDB): domain Bacteria; phylum Pseudomonadota; class Alphaproteobacteria; order Micropepsales; family Micropepsaceae; genus Rhizomicrobium. The sequence continues at coordinate 2,565 of DATIYG010000076.1, forward strand.
ATCGAGCCCTCGCCGGCAAGCTCGCTCTATCACATCATGGCCGCGATCCAGGCCTTGCGCGATTACAGCGCCTGATTCCAGATGGCCGAAGATCAAACCCGTACCAAGATCGTGACGATTGTCGGAGCCCGGCCGCAATTCATCAAGGCGTTTGCCTTGTCGCGCGCTCTGGCCGCCGCGCCCGGCCTCGAAGAGGTCATGATCCATACCGGCCAGCACTTCGACAAGAACATGTCGGATGTCTTCTTCGACGAGCTGGAGATTCCGCCGCCGCGCTATCATTTCGCGGTCAATGCCTCGCAACACGGCGCGGCAACGGCCCAGATGCTGGTCGACATCGAAAGCGCGCTGCTGATCGAGCGGCCATCGGCGGTGATCGTGTATGGCGACACGAATTCCACGCTGGCCGGCGCGCTGGCAGCCACGAAGCTCAACATTCCGCTCGTGCATATCGAGTCCGGGGCGCGCTCCTTCAATCGAACGATGCCGGAAGAAATCAACCGGATCGTCACGGATCATGTGAGCGACGTGCTGTTGTGTGCGACTCACTCCGCCGTCGCACATCTGGCGCGCGAAGGTGTTACGGCGAACGTGTATTGCGTTGGCGATCTGATGGTCGACGCCACGCTGCAGGCGACCGAAATGGCCAAGAGCCGGTCGAGAATTCTCGGCAGGTTTGGGCTTTCGCCCAAATCCTATGCCGTGGCCACCGTCCATCGTGCGGAAAACACGGACGATCCGTCGCGTCTGGCCCGGGTGCTGGATTTCATCGCGCTTCAAGCGCACAAGCAGCCGATCGTATTGCCGTTGCATCCGCGTACGGCGGCCGCGGTTTCAGCCGCCGGGCTTGCGCTTGACCGGCCGGGTCTGATCGTCACCGAGCCGCTCGGCTACCTCGACATGTGCATGCTGACGCATCATGCCGCGCTGGTGCTGACCGATTCGGGAGGCCTTCAGAAGGAAGCCTATTTCCATCGCGTGCCGTGCATCACATTGCGCGACGAAACCGAATGGACCGAGACCATCGAGTACGGCTGGAACCGGCTGTGGCATGGGCCTGATTATCGTCCGCGCCACGAAATTCCGGACTTCGTGCAAGGGGCGGCGGCGAACATCGTCCGCATTCTGGAGGAGCGGTTCAGGCCGGCGCCTTGACCGTACGGTTTGGACGCGTCAGGGCCATTTTCTTCAGCACCTTGAACTTTGAAGGGCCGGCCACGGCTCGCAGGCGATTCATCCGCTTCAGAAACTTCTGTGGCTTTGAAAGTACAGCTTCAGTGCCCAAGCGCTTGTGCAGATCGCTTTCGATATAACTCTCCCAGCGTTGCGCGACATTCGCCAGCGCCTCGCGCTGCGCCGGATCGCGCGCGGTGAGCGCGAGCAGGTACAGCGCCACGACATGATAGACGTGGTAGTAGTTTTCGCGGCCATTCTTCATGAAGTTCGTCGGACAGCCGGCCAGCAGGCCGAGTTCTCCGGGCTTGATGATGAATGTCGTGAAATCACCGCTGCGCGAGGCCGGTGCCATGACCCGTGTTTGCCGCGTCGGCGCGGGGATCGTTGTCGTTTTGTCGAACGTGCCGGGATCGAACGACAGATGAGAGCATTCGGCCTCAACGTGAATGCGCAGATCGTGAAGCCCGCTTGCGGACAGGCGCAGGTCGATGCTGCTGCGTGCTTCTCGCTCGATCCGGTTGTCATAGGCGCACGGCCGCAGACCTTCGCCCGACCGCAAGGGATCGATGCGATAGGCGTTCCAGCCGGACATATGAGGCGAATACTCCACGATGACGCGTGGCACGTCCCGCGATGTTCTGCCCAAGTGAGCCCGAAACACGTACGGACACAGGTTGGAGTAACGGCTCAGCTGCGCGTCCGGCGCATCGAAGCTCGGCAGCAATTGTGCGAGGGCGGCGAGATTGCGTTCGTAGAATTCGGCGAATTCGCCGTCGAGTGCTGTCTCAAGGTAATCGTGGAGCCGGATCAACGCGTCCGTCCACCCGTTGAGGACGATCTCGGGACATGAACGAAAATTCGGAACCTCGAGGATGGCATTTCCGTCGAGGCAGACGCCGCCTTTCTCGAACGGGAATTGCATCGACAGCGCAACGCGCCTTGCCGCTTCGCGCCATTCGGCGGGATCGCCTGCCTCGGGCGCCTTCATCAGGCGTGTGAAAGCGGCCAGAAGCTGTCCCTGCGCGATGCCGCTGTAGATGTAGTCGTTGCTTTGCAGACGGGCGGCCGAGATCGTTTTCGGGTAGTACAGCGCAAGGCCGCCGTTTGGCAGTTCGACGCACAGTTCCAGAACACGGCGCGCCAGCGCCAGCAGGTCAGGATCGATGGGTTGTGTCGCGAGGTAGCCGGCGATCCTCCCGGGATGGAACTGCCATTCCGACAGGTATTGCGAGTAGGGCATCCCCTTGTACAGGATGCTCTTGTCGCTGATGTGCCTGATATTTGTTTTGTCCTTCCAGTCGATGTGGCCGCAAGCATCGACATGGGCGGATGGCGGCTGGAAGATCGCGACGGGATCGAGAACCTTCGCTTCCGTGCACAGCGGAAGCGCGTCAAGGCTCGGCACGGACGCTGAGGGCGCGCGGGCCGCTGGCGCGAGACGAGGCAACGGAATTCGGTGCAGCGCCCTTGTTGCACGCCGGGCGATGGACTTGAGGACTGGCATGGGCCCACTCTAGCGATCAGACGCCCGCGTGCAAATTCTGCCAGGCTATTGCAATGATGCGCGGTATCTGAATCGTTGATCGCATGAATTTTCTGGATCGGTTTCTCAAACGCAGCAGGGACACGCACCGTGTCGAATTGCCCGACGACCGATGCGTTTTCTGTGGCAATGACATTCCGCGCAATCGCAAGAAGACGAACTGCCCCAGCTGCGAGTCGAGGGCGCGGATCCGCTCGCTGGTTCCGCTATTGCGAGACACGATCCTGCCACGGCTCGTCGCGAGCCCGGCACGCGAAAAGCCTTTGATGGTTTTCAGCGCGTCCGGCATCGAGCGAAAGCTCCTGACGCCGCACTTTCCCGGCTACACGTCGGTCTCCCTTTTTGGCCGCTATGGCAAGAACCACCGGGAGGGTGTGGACGCCCGATCGCTCGAGGGCTTCGCGGACAACGCCTATTGCGGACAATACAGCTGCGGGCTCTACGATTATTTTGCGGAGCATGAGCCGGCGCTCACCGAGGCTTACCGGGTCATCGCGCCGGGAGGCGTTTTCTTCACGCACATCGCGCATATCCGGTTGACCGAAGGCCATGCCGCGCCGCGCGTGCGCGCGGTGATCAAGCCGAAGCCCGGCTTTTACGAATACATCCCTGCCGGCCAGCAAATGATGAACATTCGCGTCGGTTCGCGCTGGTTCCTGGATGCGATGAGGCGCGCCGGATTCGAGGCCGAACGCTGGCGCGTCGACGATCCGTGCGGCCTCATGCTCGACTGGTTTGTAGGCTGGAAGTGAGCGAACGAACGAAAGCCCTGATGAAGCGTGCCGTGGTACGCCTGTCCTTCGGGCATCAGTACCAACTGAAAGACGCCTATCTCGGGCTGCGAGACCGAATTCGAAGGAGGTCGAGACCGGCACGAGCGCCCGCCCGGGAATTCGCCGTCACACTGCCTGACGGCTTCGGAGCACGGCGCGCCATCGTCAGCCTCAGCATTCCGGACATGCCGAGCGGCCATTTCTACAGCTTTGCCGAGCACGTTGATGACGGCGAAGGACTCGCGACGAACTGGGTGCTCGCAACAAGTACCGGCCGCATCGCGATCTCGGACGACCTCGGCACGACATGGCGTGAGGTCAGAATCCGCGGATTCGCGCGCTATCCCATCATCCATGCAAAGATGCTGGCATGCGGGAATCTGCTGCTGCAGGCCACGGACCCTGCCAGTACGGGATCGGCCGATCTCAAGAATGTCATCCTTGTGGCGGACCTGACTGGCGACGTGCTGCATTGCGCCCGCATGAATGGTGCCTATTGGCACGGCCCGCGCGCCGTCGATGAAGCCGGCGGCACGATCATGTACGCCGAAAACACGCCAAACCGGACAGGCCCCCATCGCCATGCCGCAACGGTGCCGAGCCGCGTATGGCGTAGCCGCGACGGCGGTCGCGCGTGGAGCAATGTGTTCGGGACCGATTCAATTCGCCATTTCCACTTCCTGCAGGCGCGGCCGGGAAAGGCCGGCGAATGGTGGCTGACGTCCGGCGATCACGAGACAGAATCGCGCATCTGGCGATCGACCGATGATGGTGACACCTGGACCGATCTCACCGCGCGCTTCGGGCTTCGCGTGAAGCTCGGGCAGCACAAGTTCAGCCGCCGGATCTTTCGGCTCACCGATCTGGTCTGGAACGGCGACAGCATCGGCTGGGGTACCGACGATCCGCTCGAGAAGATCGTGGCGACGGAAGGTGCAGCTCCACTGGAGCCCGGCGCACGCGCGTTTCGCTGGAATCCGGACGCCGGCGGAGCTCCGGAGATTATCGGCACCTGCGGCCCGCCGGTGCGCAACATCGTCGAACTGCCTGAGCACTATCTGTTGATCACACAGGGGCTGGCCCCATTCGATCGCAACCGGCCTCGGGCCTTGTTGATGCGCAAGGACGGCGCCGGTGGGGTGGTGACATTGTTCGAGATCGACGAGTTTTCTCGCCGTATGCCCTCGTTCACGCAATCGCGTGCCAGCCGTGTCGCGAAGAATGGCGTCTTCTTCACCGCCCGTTCGGAAGAAGACGTATTCGACCATCCGCAGCGGATTCTGCGGTGGGAGATCCGTCTCGATTGATCAGCCGAGGTCCTGATAGCTGCGCGTGCGGGCGCCCATCCAGTGATCGAAGATGCTGCCCAGATCGAGCGCAATGCCGCCGCGACGCTTCGCTTCGGCGATGACGATCTTTCCCGCATAGCCTGCACCTACCAGGACGAGGCGGCCTTTTGGCCAATCGCCCAGCCCGTCAATCACTGCGTCAACCGAATCTGCCAACGTACCAGTCTGGCTTGCCTCGACCGCAAAGGCGCCGCGCGAATGGTGCCGCGGGGGGATGACGATGTGATGGACGGTCCTGACGCCGAATCGTTCGAGAAGTTTTTCCGGCAGGCGAGGGTGGCATGAAACCACGACGGCTTCGTCACCGCTCGACAGCAATTGCGGATAGAGACCCCAGCGCTCCAGGTCCTGATGCAGATGCGCGGAGGTCAGTACGCCGTTCACGGCTGCATTGAAGCGGTCGGGAGTCTTCAGGGCTTCCATGACCGCCAGAAGTCCGCGCCCCGCGCGCGTGTCCGAAAATGCTTGTGGCTTGTCCAGCCGCACATCGCGCAGGATGCGCGAGAGCGTGGGTATGCCGAGCGCGTCGGCCTGCTCAATGGCTGCGCGGACCCGATCGCCCATGTCCTTGCGGCGAACACGGTCCAATGGGCGGCCCCACCAGATGGTCTCGCGCTCGCTTGCGTCATCGTCAAACTGGTCCGCGAAGCGGGCCGGATATCCCAGCGCGTTGCTCTCACCGTCGCCGAGACGAATGAATGAAAACGGAGTCGCGTTCCTGAGGTGCTCGCGAACCAGATTGACGAATTCCTCGCATTGCGCGCGCGACACATCAGTGTCGAACAGACGATTTCGGCTCGCCGCCTCCAACGCCTGTTCAAAGGCGATTGTTTCCACGAGCGTGTCTGCCGCCGGTTCCGGCAACGATGCGGAGCGGATCGACGTCAGGAGTTGTTCGCGCGTCTGGCGCCCGCCTTCGAGGTTCTGCTGAATCCGGCTGAGCCGCAATCTCGCTGCTTCCTCATCCTTTCGCCCGCGCATGGCGCTGAGGAAATCGGAGACGGCCTTGCGTGCCGCGTCCCGATTGCCGTCAGCAAGCTGAGTGTTGGCAAGGCCAATCGCATAATCTGCGTCCGATGCCTGGAGCTTGCCGCTGGCGACAAGCTTCGCCATGGCCCCTTCCGCTTCATCAATTCGACGGGCGGTCAGTGCAGCATCCAGATGCCGGCGGACGAAGGGGGCGTTGCGGGGGAGCTCGGCGGAGGCTGCCTTCCAGAAATCGGTGAGATCGTCGTGCGGATGCTGCCAGCCGAGAACCCGGCCCTTGAGATGCCAGGCTTCGTAAAGGTCGATGGTTCGCAGGTCGCCGGCGATGGCGAGTGCGTCCTCAAACCGCCCGGCCGCGAGGTACTCATTCCCCTGCAGGACGAGCCGGCGGCATTTCTCCGAGCCGCGGGCGTAGAGGCCGGTCCGTGCGGCCGCCGCCTTGAGAACCCCGCGGAAACCCCGCCCCATTCAGCCCTAACCCTTTTCAGGCGGTTGCAAATCTTTCCCGCAAATGCTTTTTCCGCAATATAGCGGTCCGCACGCAAGGATTGGAGCGTGCGGCGGCAATTCCCGCCGGCCCGGTAAGCATGAAGGGGGCCGGGAGTGGTTGCAAGTTGCTGATTGGGTTAAGCAATATGGCGCCGGCCCATCGACAAGACCGGCGGAAGGGGTAACGCGTCGCGCATGAGTGGTGATCCGCGATTGTCGCATCTGAAGCGGCTGGAGGCCGAGAGCATCCACATCATCCGGGAAGTCGCGGCAGAGTTCCGCAACCCGGTGATGCTCTACTCCATCGGCAAGGATTCCGGCGTGATGCTTCATCTCGCGATGAAGGCGTTCTATCCGTCCAAGCCGCCGTTCCCGCTGCTTCATGTCGACACGACGTGGAAATTCCGTGACATGATCAAATTCCGCGACGAGACGGCGAAGCGGCTGGGGATCACGCTGCTCGTGCACATCAATGAGGATGGCGTCCGCCGCGGGATCAATCCGTTCGCGTCCGGCTCCTCCCTGCACACACAGGTGATGAAGACCGAAGCGCTGAAGCAGGCGCTCGACAAATATGGGTTCGACGCGGCCTTCGGCGGCGCCCGCCGCGACGAGGAAAAGTCGCGCGCCAAGGAGCGCGTGTTCTCCTTCCGCAACGCCCAGCATGCCTGGGATCCCAAGAACCAGCGGCCCGAACTCTGGCGTGTCTACAACACGCGCGTGAACAAGGGCGAGTCGATCCGCGTGTTCCCATTGTCGAACTGGACCGAGCTCGACATCTGGCAATACACCCTGAAAGAGCAGCTCCCGCTCGTTCCGCTCTACTTCGCGGCGAAGCGCCCGATCGTGGAGCGCGACGGCGCGCTCATCATGGTCGACGACGAGCGCATGCCGCTGAAATCCGGCGAGAAGCCGGAGATGCGCATTGTGCGGTTCCGGACGCTGGGCTGTTATCCGCTGACCGGCGCCATCGACTCCGATGCGGCGACGCTCGAAGACATCGTGAAGGAGATGTTCACCGCGCGCACCAGCGAGCGGCAGGGCCGCGTCATCGATCACGACGAAAAAGCCTCGATGGAGAAGAAGAAGAAGGAGGGGTATTTCTGATGAACGACCTCTCGCCCCACTCCGATCTTCAGAAGTTTCTCGCCGAGCAGGAAAGCAAGTCGCTGCTGCGCTTCCTCACCTGCGGCAGCGTCGACGACGGCAAGTCCACGCTGATCGGACGGCTGCTGTACGATTCCAAACTGCTTTTCGACGACCACCTTTCCGCGCTGGAGAAGGACTCCAAGAAGCACGGCACCACCGGCGGCGACATCGATTTCGCGCTGCTGGTCGATGGACTTGAGGCCGAGCGCGAACAGGGCATCACCATCGACGTCGCCTACCGCTTCTTCGCGACGGACAAGCGCAAATTCATCGTCGCCGATTGCCCGGGGCATGAGCAGTACACGCGTAACATGGCCACGGGCGCGTCCAACTCGGACCTCGCTGTCATCCTGATCGACGCGCGCAAGGGCGTGCTGGTGCAGACGCGCCGCCACGCCTACATCGCGTCACTGCTTGGCATTCGCAACGTCGTGCTGGCGGTCAACAAGATCGATCTGGTGAATTTCTCGAAGACCGTGTTCGACGAAATCGTCGCGGAATTCCGCTCGTTTGCCGAGAAGCTGAGCTTCACCGACGTCGTTGCGATTCCCATGTCGGCGCGGTTTGGCGACAACGTGATCGAGCTGTCGGAAAACACGCCCTGGTACAAGGGCCCGGCATTCCTCTCGCACATCGAGACTGTCGACGTCGAAAGCGCGCTTTCCGACAAGCCGTTCCGTATGCCGGTGCAATGGGTCAACCGTCCCAATCTCGATTTCCGCGGATTCTCCGGCACGATCGTCGGTGGGCGCGTGCGAGCCGGTGACAAGGTTGTCGTCGCCAAGTCCGGCAAGGACAGTACCGTCAAGCGCATCGTCACCATGGACGGTGATCTGACCCAGGCCTCAGCGGGCGCCGCCGTGACCCTCACGCTGGCCGATGAAATCGACATCTCTCGCGGCGACGTGCTTTGCGTGCCGTCGGACCGGCCCGAAGTTTCCGATCAATTCGCGGCGCATGTGCTGTGGATGACCGACGATGAAATGCTGCCGGGCCGCCAGTATCTGCTCAAGGTCGGCACCAGCACGGTTCCGGCGACGGTCAGCGAACTGAAGCACAAGGTGGACGTCAATACGCTCGACCATCTCGCCGCAAAAACGCTGCAGCTGAACGAAGTGGGCTACCTGAACATCTCGACCGCGCAGCCGATCGCCTTCGATCCCTATGTGGAGAATCGCGACACCGGCGGATTCATCCTGATCGACCGCTTCACCAATGCGACGGCGGGCGCGGGCATGATCGACTTCGGTCTGCGGCGCGCCACGAACGTTCATTGGCAGGCGCTAAGCGTCGACAAGAAGGTCCGGTCGTCACTCAAGGGGCAGAAGCCGGCCGTCTTGTGGTTTACCGGCCTGTCCGGCTCCGGCAAATCCACGATCGCCAATCTGGTCGAGAAGGCGCTGCTGGCTCAGGGCCGCCACACCTATCTGTTGGACGGCGACAACGTTCGCCATGGCCTCAACCGCGACCTCGGCTTCACCGATGCCGACCGCGTCGAGAACATTCGCCGAGTCGGCGAGGCGGCGAGGCTGTTCGTGGACGCCGGCGAAATCGTCCTGGTCTCGTTCATCTCGCCGTTCCGGAGCGAGCGGCGCATGGCGCGAGAACTGCTGGAGAAAGGCGAGTTCATCGAGGTTTTTGTGGATACGCCGATCGAGATCTGCAAGCAGCGAGACCCCAAGGGCCTCTACCAGAAGGCCGCGGCTGGCGAGATCAAGAATTTCACGGGAATCGACAGCCCTTATGAGGCGCCCGAGGCCGCCGAACTGGTGCTGAAGACGGTGGGGGTCACGGCCGATACCCTGGCAACCGAAATCTTGGAATATCTGCGCGGCAACGGCTTCATTCCCTAAATTTGGCCCTGTCTAGACCCGGGCGCGGAACCTTCTGGAGAACAAGCCATTTCCGGCTGGCTTGGCCTTGGTCCAAAGGCGCCGGAGGGAGGGGAAAACGTTTCGTAAATCCCACACCCTTATTGCTTTTGGCAGGATTAGGGCCGGTTTTCTTGACAGGTTCCCAGGCCAAGGCTAAACGATTCCACAACGCGAGCACGTGAGGAGGAGTTCTATGGTGCGCAAATGGGGTCCGGCTGTCGTAGCGGCGGCCATGCTGGCGAGCACGACGGCATATGCCGGCGATACGCAATCGCAGGGGGCATTGGCTCCGGGTGGCGCGGCTGGCGTGCATCAGGCCGAGATCATGGGTATTCCGTGGGGCACGGCGCTTCTGTTCACGGCTGCAGTGATCGCGATCGTTGCGGTGACCGTGTCCGATACGGGCAATGGTTCCGCCTCGAAGACGACGTCTGGTAATCCGTAAGTTCTTGGGCCGCGTCTGCGGCCGGAATTCTGAATTCCACGCCTGCGGTGCCATCCGGTGCCGCAGGCGTTGGCATCTGTGGCAACTGGCTTCGAATCGGTAATCGTCAAGTCGCGCAGCCGTCATATGCTTCACTATAATGCGCGGGTGGTCAGCACACGTTGACAACGCTTTGTTCCCGGCGGCTTAGTTGTGCGTGCGGGGTGGCACTGAGGAGGATTCTTATGACGCGGAAATTCGTTTCAGCACTCGCCATCGCCGCCATGCTGGGTTCAACGGCTGCCTATGCCGCCGATACCCAGACGGCCGGGGCCTTGATGCCAGGGAAGGCCGCCGGCGTTCAGCAGGCCGAGATCCTGGGCGTCCCAACGCCGGTGGCGCTCCTGATATCGGCAGCGATCATTGCCGTGATCGTCGTGGCGGTGTCGAACAGCGGCAACAACGCGTCCAAGACGACTCATTAGCCTGCGATCTTCTGACGGCAGGTCGGCGGGTGCCGATTCGGCGCCCGCTGGGTCTGTCGCGTCTGTCAGCCGGCTGCTGGCGCGCGCAGGATCTCGGTTTCAATCGGCCCGAGCTTCGGGCTGATGTACTGAATTGCGTGCCAGCAGAGGCCCGTAGAGGGCGCTATCCAGTAGCTGTTGACGAAAGACCAATCGAGCTTGTCGCTGTGGCAGTCTTCGTCCACGCGCACGGTGTCGACATCGACGTTGAAATTCTTGACTGGCTCGCGACCGCGCACGACGGATTTGCACACGACCGGCACGGAGAAGAGCCCGAGATCGGCGAAATCCATCTCCCAGCGGGTCGTCATGCTTTCGGTGATCGACGGTTCAGCTGCGGCGCCGCCCCAGACGCGGGCCTCCGTCAAATTGTGCTCGAGGCCGGCGCTGCGGACAATGCGGCCGCCGCGAATGAGGAGCGCCACGCGCGACGCCGACGTCCACAAATGTTCGTGGCCGTTGTCGGTCGCGAGCACCAGCATTCCTTCGGCGCCGCCATCCACCCGGACACCTATGGTCGCATAGGGAATTGCGGCGGCCTGTTCGATGCGAATGGCGTTGTCGCCGGGCGCGATGACGTTTCTCATCATCGTGTAGACCTCGCCCCAGTCGCTCGTCCTTTCCGAGCTGCAACCTGCCAGCGCGGCCGCACAGGCCGCGACAGCGATGCCGGTCAGAAGCGTTTCAAGGCGAAACAATGTCATCGAAGTGCCTGTAGATTTCGCCATAGCTCGTGCGCCGTGTCTCGTCGTAAAGCGAATCGTCGTTCAGCAGCCGCTGGCCGCCGTCGCGGCTCAACGGGCGGAAGTCCAGATTTGCTTCCGATTGCGTATTGATCGGCAGCATCCACTCGAGCGGGATACGCACGATCACGCCCTTGTCGAAGCTGCCTTCGCCAAACGTCGAGAAGGGCACATTGGTGAAGGTCGCGAATGCGCCGATCTCCACGCCGCTCTGGAACCGCCGCGAGATTTCGAGCGTGCCGCCCCAGTCGCCGGCCAGATAGCGGCCGCCATGAACGGCCACATTGATCCCATACCAGGGCGTCTCGTAGTAGACGCTCACGTGGCCGGTCAGGATGTTGTAGTGCTGGGCGCCGAACAGACGGTCGAAGGCGCGTTGCCAGACCTGATAGGCGTCGATACCGATGGCCCAACGCTCGCCGTCCGGCCGCCACAGGACCTGCCCGCCGGCGCCCATGAACATGTCTTCCAGGTAGCCACCCTTGAATTCGGCGAAGACATCGCGCGACAGGCGTGCGCGGTAGGTCGCATCGAAGCTCGAAATGCCGTTCGCACCGTGCTCGTAGTAGAGATTGAAGTCACTGCGGACGTGCGGCAGCAGGCTGTTGCTCACGCTGTTGGAGCCGAGATTGTTGTAGATTGCTCCTTCGACCACGGCCTCCAGCGTGAAGCCTCGCCACAAATCGACGTATCCTTCCGCATCGCCGAACACGCCGAAACGCGCCGGCGCATTGGGATCGAAGAAGGAGCGTGCCAGACGCGGATAGATCGACCACCCGAAGCGTGGGAAGTCGTTCTGCTGTTTGTCGAGAATCGGGTTGTCAAGCGGGGCCGGTGCGAGCGTCAAGGCGCTCGCAATCTCCGCGCTGGAGCCGTAATTGCTGAGCACACGCTCCAGGTCGCTGCGCAGAACCTTCGTTTCACGGATCGGGATGCCACGAAGGAGCGAGATGACGCGGAAGACTTCGACGTTTGGCGGAGTGTCCGCCATCAGCACGCGCACGATGCGGCCGATCGCTTCCGCCTCGAAATAGTACTTGTCGTTCTGGACATAGACGATGGCCGTATCCGTGCCCACGCTGACGGCGTCGATGTCGAGGCGCTGGATCTCCGCGTCCTGGCGGATTTTGATTTCCGCTGCGGAGCTTGTGAGACCTGCGCCTGCCGCGAATCCGGCAGAGGGTGCCGTATCGTTCTGCGCGATCGAGAACGCACCCGCGGCGTCGGTACGCTCCTGCTGGGCCAGATCGGGCGCGGGATGAAGGTCGGCGTAGCGTTCGTAATCGCGCACGTTGCAGAGCGTGACCTGACCGTTGGCGGCCGAAAGGTCCGCTACGGCGACCGTGTTGACGCCGGAAATCGATGTCGCGGCGATCTGGGCGAAGATGCGGCACTGCGCCCGCATGTCGGCCGGACCCTCGACATTCACGGCCAGCGTGCGGCCATCGATCTCGTAATCGCGGGCCGCGGAGGATGGCGCGGCCGAGAGAAGCTGACGGATGTCGGTCGGTGCCGCGCCCACATTGACCCACGGCCCGCCGGCATTCAGCGTCACAACCTCGTGGTTCTTGTCAACGAGCTGTGTCAGCGACTGTTCCCGCTGTTCCGAGGTGCGGATATTGGCGGGTACGGGAGGTGTCCCGAGCTTCTCGGGAAAGAATGCCGTCATCGGATCGAAGTGGAACGAGATGACGCCGCCCCAACTGGTTCCGTAAAGATAGCCGCCCGTGAGGCTGATGTTATCCAGCACGCGATAGGACAGCGCCACGTTGACGGGCATGCGGGTGAAGAAGTGCGTGTTCCTTCGCTCTTGCAGGTAACGGTCGGGGCTGTATTCGACGAGCAGGTCCAGCCCGTCGATCGGTGTCTGCCAGTTGAAACCGCCGAACAGGCTCGTGTACGGGCCATGGAAGAGCTGACCGAAATCAACGGTCCCGCCCAAGCCCGTGTTGGTCGATCGGGTGTTGAACGACGAGAAAATCAATCCCAGCGGGTTCTCGAACATCTGGGTCGAGGCCAGTCGCCCCCAGCCGAGACCGGCAGTGAAATCCACGGTCCAGAAGCGCTTCGACGCCACGATGAATTCCTGGCCGTAGACGCCGGTGCCGACGATGTCGCGCGCGCCGATGGCGATGGCGGGAAAGTAGGGCGACTCCTCGACCAGGCGTACCTTGATGCCGAAGCTGCGGTCGTAGAGCTGGTTGCCGTTGTCGAAGAAGTGCGGAATGTGACTATAGCGGAACGAGGTCTCCAGCCACGGCAGCATCTGGAAGCCAAGCCCGATGCGCTGCGAGTCCTCGAGTGCCCCGAACGAAAAGGCGAGCTGACCATCGTCGGCCATGCGCGCGCTCGGCACTTCGATGAGGCCGATGTCGCCATAGGTCGTCCGGTTCTGTTCGAAAATCTCATCGGCCGTTGCAGGGCTCGAGGCGAACCCGCAGAACCAGACGAGCAGGAGCGCGCTGCCCGCCTTCGCGGCGCGCGCGATAGCCTTCCGGCGGGGCGCGTGGCCCGCGAAATTCTGCCCGCTCTCCCTCACGAAGGCTCCCAGCCTCTTACCCGATTGTGCCGAGCTTCCCGCGGCTCGCGGAGGACTCTAGCTGGCGCGCGCGTAGGGTCAACCGGGCGTAACGATCTATGTAGTTGAAAACGCTACTTGCTTTTCATCACAACTTGATCTTGGCCAGCATCTCCCGCAGGGCCGGCGCAATATCCGGTCGGGTGAGGCCAACCGCGATGTTGGCCTGGAGGAAGCCGATTTTGTCGCCGCAATCGTAACGGGCGCACGTGGTCTGCACGGCGTGGAAGGGTCCCTTGCCGATCAGCTTGGCCATCGAGTCGGTGAGCTGTATCTCGCCGCCCGCGCCAACCTCCTGACGATCGAGTTCGGTGAAGATCTCCGGCGGCAGGATGTAGCGGCCGATGATGCATAGCCGGGACGGCGCCTTGGATGGATCGGGCTTCTCGACCACGCCCTTCACCTCGACAATGTTGCCGTGTATGGCGCCCGGCGCAATCACACCGTAGCGCCTGGTTTCTTCGAGAGGCTTTTCCTCCGCGGCCACGATCACGCCGCCGCCGACCTTTTCGTACGCCTCGGTCATCTGCTTCAGGGCACCCGGCTCGCCGATCAGGAGATCGTCCGGCAGAAGGACCGCGAAAGGCTCATCTCCGACCAGGTGTCTGGCACACCACACGGCGTGGCCAAGCCCAAGCGGCTTCTGCTGGCGGGTGAAGGCAACCGAGCCGGTGGTCGGCAGGCTCTCCAGCAGGCTGTCGAGTTCCTTTGTCTTCTCCCGCGCCGAGAGCAGCATTTCGAGTTCGTAGGCGTGATCGAAGTGATCCTCGATGATCGCCTTGCCGCGTCCGGTGACGAAGACGAACTCCTCGATTCCGGCCTCGCGCGCCTCCTCGACGGCATACTGGACCACCGGCTTGTCGACCACCGGCATCATCTCCTTGGGGACGGCCTTGGTGGCGGGCAGGAACCGCGTGCCCATGCCGGCGACCGGCAGAACGGCTTTGCGGACGGGTGGAATTTTCCTGGACATTTGCGCGGCGTTTGTAGGGCCGGACTTCATGGCATATACGCGGGGCATCGTCCACGGCAGGCATATTCCGGATGCACATCCTTCTCACAGGCGGCGCGGGTTTTATTGGCTTTCACGCGACACAAGCCCTACTTGCGCGAGGCCACTCGGTCACGTCCGTGGATGTCCTGAACAGCTACTACGATCCCGCCCTGAAGAGGGCGCGTCTCGAGGAAATCGGCAAACATGATCGCTTCCGGTTCGCCCAGTGCGATATTGCCGATGCCGAAGCGCTCGCTGCTACAGCCGGATCGGGTCGCTACGATGCGATCCTGCATCTCGCGGCCCAGGCCGGCGTGCGTTACGGGCTTGTCGACCCTGCGTCCTACACGCGATCCAACCTCGTCGGCCACCAGAACATTCTGGAATTCGCGCGGCACAGGATGCCGGACGGACATCTGATCTACGCCTCATCCAGTTCGGTGTACGGCAACGATTCGACGCCGCCCTATTCGGAAGACGAGCGCGCGGACAAGCCAGTGTCCTACTATGGCGCGACGAAGCGTTCGGGTGAGTTGATGTCGCATTCCTATGCGGAATTGTTCGGGCTGAAGCAGACGGGCCTGCGGTTCTTCACGGTGTACGGCCCCTGGGGCCGGCCCGACATGGCCTACTGGATGTTCACCGATCGCATCCTCAATGGAAAGCCGCTCCCCGTGTTCGGAGGCGGCAAGCTGCGACGCGACTTCACCTACATCGATGACATCGTTTCGGCATTGGTGCGGATCGTGGAAACACCATTTGCGGGCAAGGCGGGCAGCGCGCCGGACCGGATCTACAATCTCGGCAACAGTCATCCCGAGGATGTGCTGAGCCTCATTCGTCTGATCGAAGAGGCAACCGGCCGCAAGGCAGAGATCGAGGACGCGGAAGGTCCGCCGGGTGATGTGCGCGAAACCTATGCTGACATCACCCGTGCATCGCGCGACTTTGGTTTCACACCGAAAATTCCGCTCTCCCAGGGCATTCCGCGCTTCGTCGATTGGTTCAAGCGCTATCACAACAGGATCGGATCATGATCGGTATCACCGGATACGGCGCGTACATTCCCCGTGCCCGCTTGCAGCGAAAATCGATTGCCGAGGCCAATGCCTGGTTCGCGCCGGGATTGATGGGTGCGGCCAAAGGCGAGCGCGCAATGGCCAATTGGGACGAGGATTCCATCACCATGGCGGTGGAAGCGGCGCGCGATTGCCTGCCGGCCACCGATGCGCTGCGCGACCGCGAAGATATCGATGCAATTTATTTCGCCACGACCACGGCGCCCTTCGCCGATCGTCAGAATGCCGGAATCGCGGCGGGCGCCCTGAACCTGAAGTCCTCCGTTGCATCGACGGATATGACCGGCTCGCAACGGGCGGGCACATCGGCACTGCTGGCCGCGCTGGATTCCGTCGCCTCGGGGCGCAGCAGCAAAGCCGTCATTGCCGCGGGGGAGCATCGCAAGGCGCGCGCGGCGTCTCCGCAGGAGCTGGCATTCGGCGATGCCGCTGCCGCGCTGTCCGTTGGAAAGGATGGCGTCATCGCGAGGCTGATCGCGTCCCATTCGGTGACACGCGACTTTGTCGATCATTTTCGGGGCGAAGAAGAATCCTTCGACTATGCCTGGGAAGAGCGCTGGATCCGCGACGAGGGGTACAGCAAGACCGTTCCAGCTGCCGTAAAGGCGCTGTTGGAAAAGGCAGGCGTGGCGGCAGCCGACGTGGCGCATCTCATCCTGCCGTGTCCTTTCGCCAAGCTCGACCAGCAGCTGGCGAAGTCTTCCGGCATCGATCCCGCGCGCCTGCGCGACAATCTTGCCGGCGTCCTCGGCGACAGCGGCGCTGCCCATCCGCTGCTCATGCTCGCGCATGTGCTTGAGACGGCGAAGCCAGGAGAAAAAATCCTCATCGCCCAGTTCGGGCAAGGGTGTGACACGTTGCTGTTCGAGGTTACCCCTGAGATTGCCAAATTCGAGAAGGGCCGCGGTGTGTCCGGCTGGCTGGCGCGGCGCAAGGACGAGAAGAACTACCTCAAATTTCTTGCCTTCAATGGTCTCATCGAGATGGAAAAGGGCATGCGCGCGGAAGTCGACAAGCGCACCGCGCTTTCTGTCCTCAACCGCAAGGCGGACATGCTGACCGGGCTCGTCGGCGGCAAATGCGCCAAGTGCGGCACGGCGCAGTTTCCCCGCACCCGCATTTGCGTCAATCCCAACTGCAAAGCGGTGGATATGCAGGAGCCCTACAGTTTCGCCGAACGCGAAGGGTCCGTGCTGTCATGGTCCGCCGACCATCTGACCTTTTCGATGAGCCCGCCCAACCACTACGGAATGATCACCTTCGCCGAAGGCGGCCGCTTCCTCGCCGACATCACCGATGTGGAGCAAGGCGAGATCGAGTCCGGTATGAAGGTGCGGATGGCATTCCGCATCAAGGATTTCGACGAGAAGCGGGGCTTCCGGCGATATTTCTGGAAGGCGGTTCCCGCATGACCGGCATTGTCAGGTCGAGACCATGGCCCGTTTCTGTCGCGGCCGCGGAGGCGCCGGCTGCTCGAGGACCTCGCGGAAGCGGTCGCGGATGGTTTCATAAAGCCGGTGATAGACGTGGCGGTGGAAATGGCTTGCGGTGTGCCGCTCATTCTCCTTGGCAAGATCGGCGATGGCGATGGGGATCACCAGCTTGTCGGGATGCCGCGCCGCCGCGTCCGCAGTCCGCCAGTTCAGTTCGACTGACCACTCTGCCGCGCGTGCGTCGTTACGCTTGATCGGCGTTTCGGGAGCGGAGATCACGAACAGCGGGCTGCCCGCTGGCAGCGCGCCCAGGATGACATCGAAATTCTGCGCCGCGTCAGCCCGCGAAAGCTCACCGGCAAAATCGAAATGGCGGTGGAGATAGGCTTCCGCCGCGGCCGCCGTCTCTGAAATGCCGCCGCTGTCCGCGCTGTTGTCCTCTTCGTCCTCATCGCTCCAGCCGCGTCGCGATTTCTTGCGCTTGAGCTTGTAGGGAACAAGCAATCCGGTTTCGCGATGACGCCACAGCATATCCTGGGAATCCACCCAATTGCTGAGTATCCGCAACGCAGGTTCGCTCGAAGTGTCGGTGAAGCGTGTCTCGAAATCGCTTTCGACGAAGCCCAACTCCCGAAAGACGGCCGTCTCGCGCGCCGATACGCCCTCAATGGCGTAACGCAGCATCAGGGTGTGATCCCGCCGGACCATCACCGAGTCGCGCACGTCGTTGAACTCGCCGGCAACGTCGCTGGCATCCATCTGGAAATAGTGCACGAGCGGCGACACGGTGCATGCACCGCGGATCACGACAGGCGCGGCGAAGCGCCTTGCGGCTTGCGCGTCCGCACCGGCCACGGCTCCCACGTTGATCCAATCGACCACCACAGGCTTCGAAAGATCCGTCAGCACGTCGCCCTGAACCTCGATCTCGGGCCGGCCGAGCTTGTCGTACAGCCAGTTCTCGACGCCCATATTCAGGATGCGGCAGGAGAAGCAGAATTGCGAAAGCTGCGTTTTCCCGCGCTTGGTGCGTGCGAGATAGAATCCGCAATAGCCGTAATCGCCGTAACGGTCGGTCACGCGCACAAGTCCCGCCTGGGTTCCGATGCGCGGCAGCAGCTTGCGCAATTTGCGCCGCGCTTTCTCGGCATTTTCCGGCAGGCGCTTCTTGGTGAAGTTGAGCTGGTTTGTCCGGTTGATCAGCTCGATGGCACGATCGAGATGGGTTTCGACATCCAGTTCGATCTCGACGCGGATATCGCACGAGCGCAGGAACTCGACATTGTCGCTTGCGACGGATTCATCGGCCTTTCGCTTTTCCAGCAGCTTGTACTGCGCCAGGCGCGAAAGGCTTTCGTCGTCTTTTCCTTTGAACAATGGAGACTTGGCAATCTCAGGGATGAACGTCTCCGGCGCAATCTGGATGCCCGGAACGAAATGCTTCGCTTCGTTCAGGTTGAGCGCATTGTCGTCCAGCAGCATCACGCTTTCCGGCCGCAACTGGATGTCCTCGATCAGCGCCCTGATGCGGGCCCCCTTGGGATTCCAGTTGATGCTGGGGAAAACGAAATAGTCCCAGATGCCGCGCTCCACGAGAATTGCCTTTACGGCGTCGTGGTCGTTCTTCGAGCAGATCGTGCTCATGATGCCGCGCCGGGCGAGCGCAATGATGAGATCGTGGTTCGCCTGATTGTAGGCGATCCCGCCCTCGGTGAGCGTGCCCGCCCAGAAGGTATTGTCCAGATCCCAGATGATGAGCCTGACCGGCTCGGCCATGGCCGCCTCAACCCTCACAAGAGCATGCTAGGGAGCGGGTCTGTACCGGTCAATGCGAGGTCCTGGCAAGCCCCGCTGCGCCGGAAGAAATGTTAGAAGACCATTATGATTTACGAAGTTGCCATTGTCGGCCTCGGAGCGGTCGGAGCGGCCACGGCATATCAGCTTGCGCGGCGCGGCGTTCGGGTTGCCGGCTTCGACCGGTTCGATCCGCCGCATGGTTTCGGGTCTTCGCATGGCGATACGCGGATCACGCGCCTTGCCATCGGCGAGGGCGATCATTTGTCGCCCATCGCCAAACGCAGCCACGAGCTGTGGCGGAAGATCGAGAGCCAAACGGGTGCATCGCTGCTCATGCAATGCGGCGGCCTGATCATTTCGAGCGACGCGACCGCAGCCGAAACACATGTCCAGGGTTTCTTCCGCAACACCGTGCGCGCGGCCGAAATGTTCGGCATTGCGCATGAGGTGTTGCGTGCGGAGGAAATCCGGGCGCGCTTTCCGCAGTTGACGGTGCGCGACAGCGAACGCGGATACTTCGAATCTGAAGCGGGCTTTGTGCGGCCCGAGGCCTGTGTCGGCGCGCAGCTGGAACTTGCACGTCGCGGCGGAGCCGACCTTCGCATGAATGAGCAGGTGCTCGGATACGCAACGTCTCCCGGCGGTGTCGAAATCACAACCGTGTCCGGCAAATACCGTGCAGACCGGCTCATTCTTTCTGCCGGCGCATGGCTACCCCAGTTGACGGGAGCGGAGGTTGCGAAGGTGTTCAAGGTCTACCGGCAGGTGATGCTGTGGTTCGATGTGTCGGGCGCCTATGAGAGCTTTACGCCGGAGCGCTTTCCGGTCTTCATCTGGGAGCCACAGAATACGGCACACGGCATTTACGGGTTTCCAGCGATCGACGGGCCTGGCGGCGGCATCAAGGTTGCCAGTGAGTCCTTCGCGGCAACCACGACGCCGTCGCGTGTCGACCGGGCCGTTTCTCCGAACGAAGTGTCTTATGTGTTCGAGTCCCTTGTCGCGCCGCATTTGAACGGAGTCGGTTCGCGCTGCGTTCGCTCCGCAACATGCCTCTACACCGTCACGCCGGATTTCGGCTTCGTGATCGACACGCACCCGGAAAGCGACCGTGTGATCATCGCATCGCCCTGCTCGGGTCACGGATTCAAGCATTCCGCGGCGATCGGCGAGGCGCTGGCCGATCTGGCGACCGGCCAGACACCCCGTTTCGATCTTTCGCCGTTCCGGCTCGCTCGCTTTGGCTAGTGCTTCGTCGCGTCCGGCCGCCAGCCCGGCACGCCGGCGCGCCATTTGATGAACGCGATCCAGTCCGCCGCCAGCTCATCTGTCTGCGACCGCGTCGAGCCGATGCCGTGCCCGGCCTGTTCGTCGATGCGCAGCAGGACGGGATTGGTCGTGCCGGATGCCTCGAGCGCCGTGGCGAACTTGGCCGGCTCCCATGGCGACACGCGGGGATCGTTCAGTCCGGTCGAGATCATCACTGCGGGATAGGTGGTCCCGGCCTTCACATGCTGAATCGAGTCCATCATGTAGAGGTTCTTGAAGCCCTGCTCATTGGTGATCGTCCCGAACTCCGGAATGTTCGGCGGGCCGTTCGGCGAGAATTCCGCGCGCAGCGTGTTGGCCGCAGGCACCACGTCGATGACGCCGGCGAACAGGTCCGGCCGCTCCGTCATGGCACGGCCCATGGTGATGCCGCCGGCCGAACCGCCCAGGATGAACAGTTTGTCCTTCGTGGTGATGCCGCGGGCGATAACGTCTTCGCCGCAGGCGATGATGTCTTCCCAGGTGTTGTGCTTGTTGGCGTCCTTGCCGGCGAGACGCCAGGAGTCGCCCAGCTCGCCGCCGCCGCGCACATGGCAGACGCCATAGGTGATGCCTTCCTTCAT
>DATIYG010000077.1:0-11484 GCA_035517755.1 Rhizomicrobium sp.
ACCTTACCGTCCGCGGCCTCATTCTCATTCACGCCAAGAACGCGTCGAAGTGCGGGAAGCCGCTCGCTTGATCGCCCCATCGCAGGACGAACTGGTGCTCCTGCCGCTCGGCGGCGCGGGCGAGATCGGCATGAACTTCAATGCCTACGGCTTCGGGCCGCCGGACGAGCGCAAATGGATCATCGTCGATTGCGGCGTGCTGTTCGGGCGCGAGACCGAGACGCCGGGCATCGACGTCATCATGCCGGATATCCGCTGGCTCGCAGAGCAGCGCGAGGATGTGCTCGCCATCGTGCTGACGCATGCGCATGAAGATCACATCGGCGCGGTCGGCCATCTGTGGCCGGAATTGCGCTGCCCGCTTTACGCCACGCCATTCACCGCGCGCCTGATCGAGGACAAGCTGTTCGAGGCGGGGCTCGCCGATCGCGTGCGCGTGAACATCGTGCCGCTGGGCGGGCATCTCGATCTGGGGCCGTTCAGCATCGATTTCCTGTCCATCACGCATTCTATCCCCGAGCCGAATGCGCTCGCTATTCGAACACCGCTCGGGGTCGTCGTTCACACCGGAGACTGGAAGATCGATCCCGATCCGCTGGTCGGCGAAGCGACGGATGCGAACGCGTTCCGCAAGCTTGGCGACGAAGGCGCGCTGGCGCTGGTCTGCGATTCCACCAATGCGCTGGTGCAGGGCCATTCCGGCTCGGAAGCCGATGTTCGCACGGCACTCACCGATCTCATCGGCACATTGAAAGGCCGCGTGGCCGTGACGGGGTTCGCCTCCAATGTGGCGCGCCTCGACACCATCGCGAACGCCGCCCGCCATCACGGCCGCGAAGTGGCGCTGGTCGGCCGCTCCATGCATCGCATCGTCAACGCCGCGCGCGATACCGGATACCTGAAGGATTTTCCGCGTGTGCTGTCGGAAGAGGAAGCCGCGCAGCTTCCGCCGCACCGCGTCCTCTATCTGTGCACGGGAAGCCAGGGTGAGCCGCGCGCCGCGCTGTCGCGCATCGCGGCGAACGATCATCCGACCGTCAGCCTCGGGCCGGGCGACAGCGTAATCTTCTCCTCGCGCATCATTCCCGGCAACGAGATCGGCATCCACGCGCTGCACAACAGGCTGGCCGAACTGGGCGTTGAAGTGCTCACCGTCGAGGATCATTTCGTGCATGTCTCCGGACATCCGGCGCGCGACGAGCTGGCCGAGATGTATCGCTGGGTGCGGCCGCAAGTGGCCGTGCCGGTGCATGGCGAGATGCGTCACATGGCGGAGCACGCGCGGCTCGCGAAATCGCTGCAGGTGCCGCAAGCCGTGGTGATCGAGAACGGGCAGATGCTGCGGCTGGCGCCGGGCCGGGCCGAGATCATCGACGAAGTGCCGGCGGGCCGCATCTTTCTCGATGGCAACATCCGCGTGCCGGAAGGCGAGGGGTTCGCCCGCTTCCGCCGCGCCATGGGGTTCGCGGGCTTCATCGCCATCACGCTCGTGCTGGACCAGCGCGGCCGCATTGCCGCCGATCCGGCGATCATCCTCGAAGGCATTCCCGATGCCGTGCATGCGCCGGTGCGCGAAGCGGTTGCCGAGACGACACGCCGCTACAATCCCAAGCGCGGCGATGAGGAGGAGCTGAAGGAACAGGTCCGTCGCGCCGCGCGCCGCGCCGCGTCCGACGCCTGGGGCAAGAAACCCCCAACACGCGTCGAGATCGCGTGGGTTTAGTCACATCGCCGGGTGGTCCGTTGCGTAGCTGGCGATCTGTTCATAGGCCGCGCCGGCGGCCAGCAATCGCGCTTCGCTCAGGTCAGGTCCGATCAGCTGGAAGCCCAGCGGCACGCCGGCCTCCGTCTTGTCCATCGGCAATGTCAGCGTGGGGATGCCCGCGGCGTTGAACGGGATCGTATAAACCATCAGCGCCACGACCATTTCCGGCGGCGCGCTGGCGACCGCCTGGAACGTCGCCAAGGTTGGCGGTTCGACTGGCATGGAAGGCGCGATGAGCATGTCGACAGTCTTGAACAGGCGCGCCAGCCCGCCGCGAAACTCGCGCCGCCAGATCTGGATGGCTGCGTAGTCCAGCACGGACGCCGTGTGGCCCAGCTCCAGGAAGCTGCGATAGCCGGGGCTGTAGGTTCCCGCTTCGGATGGATAGGTCTCGGCATGCGAGATGGCGGCTTCGACCGCGGCCGAGCGGTACAGGCGCAACAGATTCTCGCGCACGTCCGGCAGGCGCACGTCAACGATTTCCGCACCGGCGGATTCTATCGCGGCAATCACGCGTTTGAGCGATGCGGCGACTGCGGGTTCGACGGGGTCAAGCGCATACGTCGGATCGAGCCCGATGCGCACGCCCTTCAGGCTGCCCTGGCGTGCGGCCTTCGCACTCTCCGGCGGCGGGACGTCGAGCGACGTGGGATCGGCCGGATCGGGCCCGGCGATGGCATCGAACATCAGGGCGGCGTCGAGAACGCTGCGCGTCATCGGCCCGACATGGTCGAGCGTGTCGGACAGCCGGAACACCCCGTGCCGGCTGACGCGGCCCCAGGTCGGCTTCAGTCCCACCAGCCGGTTCGCCGTGCTGGGAAAGCGGATCGAGCCCGCCGTGTCCGTGCCGATCGCGCCATAGGCGAGGCCCGCGGCCACCGCCACGCCCGATCCGCTGGACGAGGCGCCGGACCAGCGGTCCGCGGCCCACGGATTGACGGGCGGGGTAATGTCGGGGTGGTGCGCGCCCCAGGCGCCTTCCGTGAGCTGCGTCTTGCCGACGATGATGGCGCCGGCGTCCTGCAGCCGCCGGACGACAGTCGCCGTGTCGGTGGCACTGAACTGCGTGCGGAAGAACCCGCCGGCGCCGGTCTTGGTGCCTGCCATGGCGCACAGATCCTTCACGGCCAGTGGAACGCCATGCAGGGAACCGAGCGCCTCGCCACGTGCCCTGCGTGTGTCGGCCGCGTGGGCTTCGGCCAGGGCGGACTCTTCCCGGACGCAGGCGAACGCATGCAAGCGCGGCTCCAGTTCCTGGATGCGGGTAAGCGTGTGGCGCGTCACCTCTTCGGACGACAGCGCGCCGGAACGGATGTCCTCAGCTGTCGCCGCAAGAGTGCGGTAGTGCAGAGCGCCCGCCATCGCGTGATCCCCCGAATTTGAAAATACGTCTCAGTTTATTGGAAAATGCGTGCCAGTACCCCTTACGGACGAAGCATATAGGAGGTTTTGCGCCGATGGGAATTGAGCCGGAGGGACTGCTCAGGATGATAGATAGTCAACATCGGACGGTATTTCGTCCTTTACACCGTCACGTCTTGGTCTAGGCTTGCGCGGGGATCAAGCGGGAAAGCCAACTCGGGGAAGCCGCTCGGCGATGACCGCGTTCCAAAACGTCCAAAAATTCGTTCAGCTTTCGCGCAGCGCTGCCGATCTGGATGCGCTCAAGGATTCAGTCGCTGCCGCCACACACGAATTCGGCATCGAGTACTTCCTGCTCGCGCATCACGTAAACGCTATCGGCCCGGATTTCGTCCAGTTGTCGAATTACCCGGCGGACTGGAGCAACGAGATGCGCAAGAAAGCGCAATTCGTGCGCGATCCCGTTATGCGGGCCTGCCAGAAGACAGTCGCGCCGTTTCTCTGGTCGGAACTCGGCCATTACGTGACGATGACCACAGCGCAGGTTGACATTCTGGAGCGCGCGTCGCGTGCCGGCGTCGGTCCCGGGTTCACGGTTCCGTTCCACGTTCCCGGCGAATGCAGCGGCTCGTGCTCGTTTGCAGTGCGGACGGGACGCGATCTCGATACGGATATCATCCCATTCGTGCAACACATCGCCTGCTATGCCTTCGATGCCGCGCGGCGGCTATCGCTCCACAAGGAGCACTTGCAGGGCGGTATCTCCGAAGCTCCAGGCCTCACGGCGCGTCAGCTCGATTGCATCGTCCTGATGGCGCAGGGAAAAAGCGACTGGGACATCGGCAAGATCCTGAGCATCAGCCAACGGACGGTGCAGGAGCATCTTGATCTTGCCCGCGCCAAATATGGCGTGGGGTCCCGCACCCAGCTGCTGGCGCGGGTGCTCTACGCCAATCAAATCGGATTTGAAGACATCATCCAGCCGACCGGTAAACCCGTTAATTAGCGGGTATGCGCCGCAGGCCGGCAGCATCCAAAGTGCCTTCCGAATTTGAGTATAAGTGGAGGCACACCAGATGGTCTACGCGATTTCGCAGGAGAACCGTGAATTCTTCGCGGACGAACTTGATTCCATGTTCCGCGACCGCAAGACCGTCTTCGTCGACCGCCTGAAATGGAACGTGCCGGTCGTCGGCGGCATCTACGAGCAGGACCAGTTCGACAATGAGAACGCGGTCTACATCGTCGACGCCGACCCCTTCACCAGACAGCACCATGCTTCGCTCAGGCTGATCCCTTCGGAAAAGCCGCACATGCTGAAGGATGTGTTTTCCGTCCTGTGCGCGGACGGCGTGCCCGTCGCACCGGACATCTGGGAGATGACGCGGATTTGCCTGTCGCCCAGCCTCAAGCGGGAATCCGCACGGCAGAGCCTCGGCCTCGTCTGGCTCGGCGCCGTTGAGTTCTGCATGAAGAACAGCATCCGGACGATGACCGGCCTGACCCATGCTCCGATGTTCGCCAATATCCTGGCGGCGGGAATCGATATCGAGCCGCTCGGTCCGGTGACGGAGTTCGAAGGCACGCCCTATGCCGCGCTCCAGACTCACGTCAACGCGAATGTTCTGGAACGCGAGCAGGCCCGTCTCGGCCAGCGCGGCAGCGTGCTCTCCTTTCGCCCCGTTCCTGCCGCAGCCGCCTAGGAGCGAACGGCCATGGATGCCCGACACCGCGATCCCTTCCGCACCTCGCTGATCGGACCTTCGCATCTGTCGCGCCTCAAGGAGGCCGGCTACTGCATCATTCCCAATCTCATCGCACCTGCCGATATCGATGCGCTCAATCGCGACCTCGATCCGCGCTTCGCCGTAACCCCTTTCTGCAAGGGGGACTTCTACGGCGAGACCACCAAGCGGTTCGGCTCACTGCTCAAGCGCTCGCCGCTCGCACAGAAACTGGTGTTGCAGCCGACCATCCTTTCGCTCGTGAAGAGCATCCTGGGGCCGTACTGCGACAAGGTCCTTCTCAATCTCACCCAGGCCATCGAAATCCATCCCGGTGCGCCGGAACAATTCAGCCACCGCGACCAGGACATGTGGGGTGGTCCCAAGGGCTCCATCGAATACCTCGTCAACGTCATGTGGCCGCTGACGCCTTTCACGCGCGACAATGGCGCAACCGTGGTGTGGCCCGGCAGTCATCGCGAGCAGGACCTGCCGATGATGCCGCCCGATCAGGCCATCGCCGCCGCCATGAACAGCGGCTCGGCGCTCGTCTTTCTCGGCTCGACCTTGCATGGCGGAGGCGCCAACCGCACGGACCTCCCGCGCCGCGGCATCATCGTGAGTTATTGTCTGGGCTGGCTCCGGCCGTTCGAAGCGCAGACGCTGATCTATCCGCCGGTTGTCGCGAAAGAATTTCCGCGCGAGCTGACCGAATTGCTCGGATACGGGATTCACCGGCCAAACCTCGGCAATTACGAGGGCCAGTCGCCGGCTGTCCTTCTCGACGGCGAAGAGCCGGATGTTCTTCAGGCACAGGATGCACTCACACCCGACCAGGCCGAGTTTGTTGCGCAAGTCATGCGGCTCCGCGCGGCACAATCGGCTGCCGCTGAACAAGGCTGACTGCCATGACGCTGAAGGGGGTAACTGCCATGACGCTGCCAAAGGCGCTAACACCGCTCGATCAGACGAACCAGCCTGACTCACCGCTCGATCCGCATTCGGAGTCCGTGATGGAAACCTTGCTCCTGCTGGCGCGCACATTCACGGCCTGGGAGCTTTCCGAGGAGGCTTGGCCGCACCTGCATGTTCTGATGGCGCTGGCGTACGAACGCGGCCGGACAGCTTCAGCGCAGTGATATCAATGGCGCTTGGCAACCGTCTCGATGAGACGGATGACCTTGCGCCGTAGCACCGGATCGGAAATTGCCGTCATGCTCTTGGCGAGTGTGCGCACCTCGTTGTCGATCGGCTCGAGCACGGTGGGAGGCAGCTCTTCGAAAAAGTAGGTGATCGGCACCTTGAGGAGCACGGCAATTTCATAGAGACGCGTGGCGCTGATGCGATTGGCGCCGCTCTCGTACTTCTGGATCTGCTGGAAGGTCAGACCGCCGAGCCGGGCACCCAGCTCGGTTTGCGACACGCCCCGCAGAATCCGCAGCCTGCGCAGGCGAACGCCCAGCTTCACGTCCTTGCTTGTCGTGCGCTTGGGACTTGCCCTTGCGTGTTCAACCTCAGCTCTGTTCATCGTCACCGAGCCCCCGAGGTCGCCATTCGTAGGGCAAAATGCCGATCACGACCAGTGCGTGCATGTCGACCGAAACGAGTCGCATGGGATTCGCCAACAATATTGTGCCGATTCGCGGATTTCGGACGGTTGGACAGCTGCGAATCGCCGCCCGGTTTAGCGGATTGCGGCGCCGGCGATGGTGACGCTGGCGCCTTCACCGCCGGTCAGCACCGGAACGACCGCAACGCTGAGTACGATGGAGCGCTTTCCCTTGAGGTCGGACGGCAGGTCGAGGGAGAAGTTCTGCGTCGGGCGATGGTCCCCGGCCGCGAACGGAGCGGCCGGCATGATCGAGAAGCGGCCGATCTCGCGCAGGCCGCTCGCCAGTTTGGCGCTGACCACGATCTCGACCGGCTTCTTGTCCGGCGGCGGCGTGTAAGCGGAAACGCGGATCAGCAAATGGCCGGTTCCGATATTGGCTGCACCGAGCAAGGCGGCGCCAGCCGGCCCGGCGGTGACAATCGCGGGATGACCGGTTGTTGCGCGCATGGAATCCCCGGCCCACACGGCGGACGGCAGCGCGCCGAGGGCCACAACGGCTGCCGCCAAGATACGCACCGAAAAGCTCATCGCATCGCTCCGAGCCCCTGCCGGATGCGATGCTCTGCGACGATCATGGCGTCAGGAAGGCAATCTGAACCTTCTCGGCCGTGACAGTGCCCGCGGACTCCCCCTTGCGGATCGGCACGGGAACGATCTGAACGTTCAGGTCGCCGCCTTCTCCCACCCGTTGCACCGCGTCGGTCAGATCGATGGAGAAGCTCGGCATCTTGTGACGTCCGCGCGTCATGCTGTGGTCGAAAATGGCGAAACTGCCGACATAGTGCGGGTCGCTGACCGGCGTCTCGGGCGAGGGAGATTTCGCGTTGAGGAACACGCGGTACTCCGCATTCCGCGGCTTCGTTGCCGAGACGTTGGAGATGAGCGCCAGAACGCGCGTGTTGGCCGCCCGGGTTTCTTGCAGCAGGTGAATGTTTGCGCCCTGCGGAGGCCGCTTGGCGCGCCGCACGCTCTCCACCAGACTTGACTCGACCCTGACCGGAAGCACGAGATGGGTTGCAGCAATTGTCGCGGTGGCGGCCTCGAACACCCTCAGGCCTTCCACCGGGCCGCCGGGGTTCTTCAGATACTTCATCAGCTGGATGAACTTGTTCTCTTCCAGCACCAGGTTCTTCGCGGCAAGCAGTGGAATGCCAAGGCCATAGGTGTAGCCGAGGTTCTCCGGCACGTAGAGATCGGACACCTTCGGCGACCACGACGTTCCGTCCGGATTGAGGAAGTTGTTCTCAAACGTCATGCCGGTCCACAGCGGATCGCTCGAATTCGCATTGCCGTTGTGATTCCACACCGCCCAGATGCGATCGATGTTGGCGTGGTGCATGAAGAAGATCGGATCCATCGGCGAGTTCGAATAAGGCATAAAGCCGCCGATGTTGTTGTGGATCTGGTTGTGCGGCGTCTTCTCGAGTTCACCCTGGAATCCGCCGCCTTCCGGCACCCAGGACTGGTCGAGCGAGTTCTGCGCGGGATTGCGCGTGGTGCCGAACGACTCGAACGGTGTCGCCGCCATCACAGCGGTTTGCACCGACGGGCCGACGATGGTGCTCGGCATCGGCGTGTTGGCCGGCCATGTGCGCGCGGCGACGTAGAGCGGGTTGGCCTGACCGTTGACCGTCGGCGCGGTGAACTGATCCGGCAATTTCGGATTGGCGAACCAGTCCCAATAGGGGAATGCGAAATCGTTGTTGCCGGTGAGATTGCGGATCGCCTTTTCGTACGTCACGACATAGGCACGATGCCACGGCAGGAAGTACCAGTCGCCATGCGGGCAGAAATGATAGTCGGTCTCGTTGCCGTGGATGTAGCAGAGGTTCGTCCAGTTGAATTTGTCGCTGGCGGGCTTTGCCTGCATGATCTTCACGGCGTCGCGATAGGTTTCGAGCAGCGGGTCGGTCATCGACAGCGTGGCAAGCGACACGCGCTTGGGTGGCGGCGGTCCCGCCAGCGCGTCGAGAATGGAAAAATCGGCGCCCACCAGACCGGCACCGATGACGCCACCCGAAATCAGAACTTCGCGACGCGAACGCGACATTGGCCCCTCCGCCGTTTCTTGCCCGTCACAACCATAGCGGGAAATGCCGGTGAAGCGAAGCGCCGGCACGCGCTTCGACTATCCCATTATTTGCAGACGGTTTTCGACAACGGCCAGGTGGCGATCGCGGCTCGCGGCTAGTCGATCGCGTAGCGGTAATGGCCGGTGATCTTCGCGGCGAAGAGCACATCTTCGACGATCTGGCCTCGGCCCTCATTGTGCAGCATCAGCGGGCGTTTTCCGTCTCGCGTGCGTCGCGCCATGACAATGCCGATGTGCGGCAGCGAGCCGTGCGCGTCCAGATTCCAGGTCACGATCTCGCCGGGTTTGTAGTCTCCCGGATTGTTCGTGACGGGCAGGCTCTTGCCATAGCGGCTGAAGAACACGCGCAGGTTCAGCACCCGGCGGTGATCGATGTTGGCGTCCGGGCCGCTCAGGCCCCAGGTTTTGGGATAGAGCGCGAAGTGCCGCGCCATGTCTTCGTGCACGAGTTTTTGCAGATCGATGCCGATGCCGCGATAGGCACGCACGACCACGTCGGCGCAGATGCCTGTGCCCGCCGGCACATCACCCATGGGGTAGGGGATGCGGCGATAGTTGGGATCGTAGCGGACCCTAGGGTTCTCC
The DNA here is from genome assembly GCA_035517755.1 of Rhizomicrobium sp. Taxonomy (GTDB): domain Bacteria; phylum Pseudomonadota; class Alphaproteobacteria; order Micropepsales; family Micropepsaceae; genus Rhizomicrobium. The sequence goes on from DATIYG010000077.1 coordinate 9,141, forward strand.
AATGCGGCGGCGGCGCGAAGGAATTTCTCCGGGCTGGCGGCGGCAGGCGACGCCGCCAACAACAGGATGGCAACGCAGATCGTGCGGGATTTCGACACGCGCCAGTATTCGCGGCGCCAGGTGGCGAAGTTGTGGCGACGTTGTATCCTGTCGGGGAATTAAGGTGTCGCTGAAGAGCATGGGCATCCTTGCCGGACAGATTGCGATTGTCACCGGTGCCGGGCGCGGGTTCGGCCGTGCCATCGCGAAGGGGCTTGCGGCGGAAGGCGCCAAGGTTGCGCTGGTGGCGCGCTTGCGCGCCGATCTCGATGCGGTGGCGAAAGACATCGCGTCGGCTGGCGGGCATGCGCTCGCTATGCCGGCCGACGTCGCCGACCGCGCGCAGGTCGAGCGCGCGGTGAAGGACGCGCAAGCCGCCTTTGGTCCCGTGAGTCTGTTGATCAGCTGTGCCGGTGTCGGCGCACCGTACGGACCCATCGGCATTGTCGATCCCGATGCATGGTGGCGGGCGCAGGAAGTGCATCTACGCGGACCGCTGTTGCTGACGAGCACGCTGCTGCCCGGCATGCGCGAACGCCGTGCCGGGCGCATCGTCACGATCTCGGCCATCGCGGGCAATCGCGTGACGCCGAATCTTTCCGCCTACGGCATGGGCAAGGCTGCGCAGATCCGGCTCGTGCAGCACATCGCCGCCGAGCAGAAGGAATTCGGCATCTCGGCCTTCGCCATCGAGCCGGGCACGGCGATCACCGATCTCGCCGAAAGCACGATCGCTTCGCCGGATGCGCAGCGCTGGCTGCCCGGCATGGTCGCAGCACTCAGGCAGATGCGGGACGAGAAGCGCGATGCAGCACCTGTGTTCGCGCGCTGCGTGGAGATGTGCGTCGGCCTCGCATCCGGCAAATACGACGCGCTTTCGGGGCGCTATCTCGAGCCGTGGGACGATTTCGACGCCGTGCTCGCTGAAGCCAAACGTTAAGTGCGCTACCATGAGATTGGCGAATCATCGGCGCTTGGGGGCGCGTGAGGATGACGCTTTCCGATCTTGCGGCGCTCGGCAGCTTCGTCAGCGGCGTGGCCGTGATCGTGACGGTCGGGTTTCTGGCCGTCCAGATACGCCAAACCAATCGCAATCAACGCGCCCTGATGCAGCAGGGACGCGCCGCGCAGCAGATCGATCTGCTCCTGCGCTGCGCCGTCGCGCCACTGAGCGTTCCACGTCTGAAATCGCTGGCCGGCGATCTCACCATGACCGATCAGGAAATCGACGCGGCGATCTATGTGTGGCTCGCGATCTGGCGCAGCTTCGAAGACGGCTTTCTCCAGCATCTGCGGGGAACGCTCGACGCGGAAAGCTTCCAGAGCGATCAGGCGATCATCCGGTCTTGTTTCGCCTACCCATCGCTGCGCGCGACCTGGCGGCTGGTTCGCGATCGGTATGCACCGGCATTCCGCGACTATGCGGACGGCCTGATGCGCGAGACCCAAACGGGGCAGCCGCCGAACGAAGCCGAGCTTTGGCGGAGCTTGGTGAAGAATGAACGAGCCGCCGCGGAGTGACGGTTGCGTTCCGGGTCAGCCCGCGGTTTGTGGGACGGGCTGACGCGATGACAAGGCTCTCCCGACCATGATCACGAGGAGCGCGGCGAGGATCAGGAACGTGGCGAGCGTGGCGTAGGCGGCGGTGTAGCCTCCCGTCCGCTCCTTCAGAATGCCGACCAGGTACGGCCCGAGAAATCCGCCGAAATTGGCGATGGAGTTGACGAGCGCGATGCCGCCGGCCGCTGCCGGTCCGGTCAGGAACGACGAGGGCAGGCTGTAGAACGGTCCGAATGCCGACAACACGCCGACCATCGCGCAGACTAAGCCGAGCAGCACGAGCATGTGATTTCCGCTCACGCACGCAATGGCAAATCCCGCCGCTGCGAAAAGCCATGCAAGCACCGTATGCCAGATGCGTTCGCCCGCGGCATCGCTGGCGCGGCCCCACAGGATCATCGCCGCCATCGCGGCGACGAACGGCACGACCGAGATGAATCCCGTCTCGCGGTTGGTGAAGCCCATGGAATGGATGATCTGCGGCAGCCACAAGGTCGTGGCATAGAGTCCGCTGCCGCCCGCAATGGCTGCAAGACCCAGCAACCATACGCGCGGATCGCGCAGGCATTTCCACAGATTGCTTTCATCGACCATGGCCGCCGGTTCGAGGCCGGCGCTGACGGCATTCTTCTCCGCGTCCTCGAGCCATGGCGCGCGCGCCGGGGAATCCGGCAGAAATTTGAAAACGGCGAAGGCCAGCAAAGAAGCGGGCAAGCCCTGGATCAGAAACACCCATTGCCAGCCG
>DATIYG010000078.1:0-2828 GCA_035517755.1 Rhizomicrobium sp.
TGCAGCAGGCGCCATTGGTTGAATCCTATGCTGCCCGACTTTTTCCGGCAACGGGCTGGTCGCCGAGCAACGATTGCTGATGGCGCAGCAACGCGGCTCTCAGTACCGGAAGCTGTTTGCAAGCCTTCAATCGACGGAACCCCTTCTCGGCTTCCAGCATGGCGGTCGCAGTCCATCGCAAAGCCATCCGTGCATTGCGCCAACGTTTGACGTTGCGGCAAACCTGCCGCAGCACAGCCATCAGGCTTTCGATCGCATTGGTACAGCCGAGCGAGCGCCGCAGTTGGTCGGGCAGACCGAGCCGGATCACGGTGAGCATTTCATCCAGCCCTTCGAGGATCGAAGCCGAGACACCCGGAGCATCGTGATCGAGCCGTCGTGCCAGGTTGCGCAGAACGCGCTCGGCCTGTTCGGCGGTCGGACTGTCCCAAGCCTGACGCAGGACCTTCTTGACCCCCGCGTGCAACGATGGGTCGAGCCGCTCGATGATGTTGCGTCCCTTGTGCACTTGGCAGCGCTGGATCAGGGCAAAGTCACCGAAGGTGTCGCGCACCGCCCGGCTCAGCGCCTTCGCGCCGTCGACGATGAACAAGCGGGCGATGTCCGGTCGCAGCCCACGCTCGACCAGGTCGGCCAGCAGCGCCTTGACCACGGCGGCGTTTTCCGTCGCCCCCAAGGCCAGTGCCAGCACATGTTTGTCGCCCGCCCGGTCGATGCCGATCGCCGCCACCAGGACATGGTCCCCAACACGCAACCCATCGATCTGGATCACCAGCAGGTCGAGCCCGGACAGGTCAGTCGCCAACCATTCTTTCAGCTTCGCCGTGCTCAGCGCCACAAACCGCCGCGACACCGAGGACTTCGTCGTGGCACGCGTGGCCTCCTTGGCGAGATCGCCGTTCGGCAGTCGCACTGAGCGGGCGTATTTGCGCGTCGCCACACCGATCAGCATCTGGTTGAACGCCCAACGTGACAGAAGGTCCGCCTTCTGGATCGCCGTCCAGCTCGGAAGCTCAAGTTCGGCGCCCTCGCGTGAACGCACCCGGGGTCGCCGGATGGCAGCCTTGCCGCCGTGCCAGCCGACCTCGCTATCGATCGCGCCCCAGCGATGGCCCTGCCGGTCAGCGTGACGCTGATAGCGCTTGCCGCAAAGCTGCTCCGCATCGGCTGCCAGCATCGTCTCAATGGCCGCAGTCCCCGCCTGCAGGCACAATCGATCGAAACTGCCCTTGAAGTCCTCAAGTCCCTCGATCACCAGAGGCGGCAACGCCAGTGTGGCCGTTGCCAGCGCGGTTGCTTGGTCGAACCTCTTCAATTCGGTATGCTTCGTCATGGCGTCGATCTCCTCGCTCTGGGTTTGCGATTCGTAACCTCAAGCCTAGTGGCCTGAGGCGATCGACGCCTGCCTCCCTATTTCAACAGCGACCGGGACATTCCGATGGCCCGCGCCTTTTCAACCACCGCGGTATCAATCAAGGGCGCCTCGAAAAATAGCGCCTCGGGGTGGGGTGTGCGAGTCTCCTGCGCGCTGAGATGATTCGGGAGGGGCGGATGGGTCAGCTTGGGTTCTTCGATGCCGAGAAGCGGTTGGCGGCCCTATCGGCAAAGGGCGATCCGCTCGAAGCGATCGACCGTCTGGTGCCGTGGGAGAGCTTTCGCGCCGACATTGAGGCCGCGGTGCTGACGCCGGAGGACGATAAGAAGAGCAGCGCCGGCCGGAAGCCGATCGATGCGATCGTGCTGTTTCGGATGCTGGTTCTGCAGGCGCTGCACAATCTGTCGGACGAACAGGCGGAATTCCAGGTGCGCGATCGGTTGTCGTTCACGCGGTTTCTGCGGCGCGGCATTGAGGACAGCATTCCGGACGCGACCACGCTGTGGCTGTTTCGCGAGAAGCTGGCCAAGGCCGGGCTGATCGAGACATTATTTGACCGCTTTGACCGGCATCTGGCCGCGCGGGGCTATATCGCGCGTGGTGGACAGATCATCGATGCGACGATCGTGCCGGTGCCGAAGCAGCGCAACAGCCGCAACGAGAACGACACTGTCAAGGCCGGCCGCACGCCGGCGGAATGGGAGAAGAAGCCGGCCAAGCTGCGCCAGAAGGACCGTGACGCACGCTGGACCAAGAAACACGACCAGAGCTTTTTCGGCTACAAGAACCACGTGAATGCGGATGCCAAGCACAAGCTGATCCGGCGCTATGAGGTGACCGATGCGGCGGTGCACGACAGCCAGACGCTGGACACGCTGTTGGACAAAGCCAACACATCCGCCAAGGTGTTCGCCGACAGCGCCTATCGCTCGGCTGAGATCGAGGCGAAACTCAAGGCTGGCGGCTTCAAGAGCCGCATCCATCGGCGCGCCGCCCGCAATCATCCGCTCTCAGACGCGCAGACGCGAGCGAACCGCAACAAGAGCAGGATTCGAGCACGCGTCGAGCATGTATTCGGGGCTCAGCAGACTGCAGCGGGTGGCCGCATTGTGCGCACGATCGGCATCGTGCGGGCGCGCGCCAAGATCGGTTTGCAGAACCTGGCCTATAACATTCGCCGCCTGGTGACGCTGCAGCGGATTGCCGCTGCATAAGGTGGAGTCTGTACGCAGCGTCGCAAATGGGCCGTCGAACGGTCAAGTGAAGCGGTAAAGACGGCAAATCAAATCAATCTCGGCAGACGATTCGTCCCGGCGCCCGACTATGCCTCGAAAATGTTATTGTTCGAGGTGTCCTTAAGGCTTTCCGACCCGAAACGCGGCCATCACGGCGTGTGTCGCCCGTCTTCGACGGGCTATGGCTGTGCTTGACAGGGTGGTGAGCTTCAAATCTT
>DATIYG010000079.1:0-2383 GCA_035517755.1 Rhizomicrobium sp.
AACGTGGCCACGGCCAAGGAATTCGAGCACGCGCCGCAGCAGGCGAAGAATTTCGAATTGGTGCACGCCCTCGAACAGGACGAGACGGGCTTCCGCGGCGAGCCGCTGCTGACGGACGCGGAAATGAAGGTGTTCGTCGACACCTACAAGCGCACGGGTTTCACCGGCGGCATCAACTGGTACCGCAACCTGTCGCGCAACTACGAGCTCGGCAAGTCCATGGAGCAGATCGTGCGCGTGCCGGGCCTGATGATCATGGCCGAAGACGACGTGGTGCTGCCGCCTTCGATGACCGAGGGCATGGAGCGCTTCGTGCCCGATCTGGAAAAGGTGCTGATCCGAAATTGCGGCCACTGGACCCAGCAGGAGCATCCGCAGGAGACCAGCAACGCCATGATCGACTGGCTCAAGCGGCGGTTTGTGAATTAGCGACCGCCCCCGATAAGCAACCCCCCTTGAGGGAGGGTCAAAATTTGCGAAACGAAGTGGAGCAAATTTCGGGGAGGGGTGATCTTTTCAGAAGTGACCCCTCCCCGAAAAATCTGTCGCCGTGCTCCAGATTTTTCGACCCTCCCTCAAGGGGAGGGTATGAAATAGAGTGGCGAGATGGCCGAGTCACTGAGCAGCGCCGAGAGTTTCTCCTACGCCGGAGCCGATGATCCGTGGATCAAGCGCACGCTGATCCGCGCCATCGAGCGTGCGACCGGCCAGCCCTATCTGAAGAGACTTTACGAGGAGTATCTCGCCGAGCGCACGCATGCAGCCGCGTTCTGGGATGAAGCCATCGCGCGGCTCGGGCTGAAGCTCGACTGCAATTTCGCGCCCCTCAACACCTGGCCGCGGACGGGCCCGCTCGTCGTGGTCGCCAACCATCCGTACGGCGTGCTGGACGGCATAGTGATCTGCCATCTCGTGTCGTGGGTGCGGGGCGATTTCCTCGTGCTCACCAACGAATTGCTAACGCGTTCGGAAGAATTGCGGCCCTATCTGCTGCCGGTGGACTTTTCCGAGACGGATGATGCACTCCACACCAACCTCAAATCCCGCGCCGCCGCCAAGCATCACCTGATGAACGGCGGCTGCCTGATCGTGTTTCCGGCGGGCGGAGTTTCCACGACGCCAAGCATCTGGCACAAGCGCGCCACGGATGCGGAATGGAAAAACCTCACCGGCCGCCTCATCGCGCAGGCACGTGCCACCGTGGCGCCGGTCTATTTCGACGGCCAGAATTCCCGCGCCTTCCAGATCGCCAGCCACATCAGCATGACGTTGCGCCTGTCGCTTCTGTTCAAGGAAGTGCGCGACCGGATCGGCACGACGTTGCGCGTGCGCATCGGCAACGCCGTGCCGTATGAATCGCTGGCCGCCCTCGGCGATCGCGCCGCCATCATGCGGCATCTGCGCGACATGACCTACGCACTCGCCGGCACATGAGCGGCAAGCCGAAGGTTGCCCTGTTCGTCACCTGTCTTGTCGATCTCGTGCGGCCGAGTGTCGGCTTCGCGGCGGTGAAGCTGCTGGAGCAGGCCGGCTGCGAGGTGCATGTGCCGACGCAGACCTGTTGCGGCCAGCCGGCGTGGAATTCCGGCGCCGACCGTCAGGCCGCCGATCTGGCGCGCGCCGTGATCGCTGCATTCGAGCCGTATGACTATGTGGTGGCGCCGTCCGGCTCGTGCGCGGGAATGATCAGGCGGCATTATCCGGAGATGTTCGAAGGCGATCCGGACTGGCTGCCGCGCGCCCGCGCGCTGGCGGTCAAAACGCACGAGCTGGTCTCGTTTCTGGTCAACGTGCGTGGCATGAAAGAGGTCGCCGCGACCTGCCCTGCCCGCGCCTGCTACCACGATTCCTGTTCGTCCTTGCGCGAGGTGAGCGTGAAGGCCGAGCCGCGTGCGCTGCTTTCGTCCGTGGACGGACTATCGCTTGCGGAAATCGGCGAGCCGGAGGTCTGTTGCGGCTTCGGCGGATTGTTCTCGGTGAAGTATCCCGAAATCTCCGAGCGCATGGCGGACGACAAGATCGCCGATGCACAATCGACCGGCGCCGGCCTGCTGCTGGGCGGCGATCTCGGCTGCCTGCTGCATCTGAAGGGCCGCATGCAGAAGCAGGGCGTTGCGATGGACGTGCGTCATGTAGCCGAAGTGCTGGCGGACATGACGGACGAACCGCCACTGGGCACCACATGAATTACGATCCGCGCGCCTTCAAGGAGCAGAGCCGCGAAGCGCTGGCCGATCCCGGTCTGAAGATGGCGCTCGCGCGTTTGAAAACCCATTTTGCGCTCGGCCGCGCCAAGGCGGTGGCGCGCTATCCCGGCGACTGGGAAGAGCTGCGCGAGCAGGGCCGCGCCATCCGCGACTATGCCATCACCCACCTCGACACG
>DATIYG010000080.1:0-12246 GCA_035517755.1 Rhizomicrobium sp.
CGCCGGCGCCATCAACCGCGTGCCGGCGGCAGGCGAAGCGCGCTCGAATATGCATGTCGGCGGCAAACCGGAGCCCACCACTCTGACGGAACGCGAGCAAGCGATCTGCAAGGCGCTGGCGCCCGAGCTCAAGTCGCGCGGTCTTATCTTCACCGGCATCGATGTGATCGGTGATTACCTCACGGAAATCAATGTGACCTCGCCCACCGGCATTCAGGAAGTCCGTCGCTTCGGCGGTCCGGATGCGGCGGCGCTGGTGTGGGACGCCATCGAGCGGCGATTGCACGGCGCCCGCAAATGATCACCATCCGCAAAGCGCACGAACGGGGAAAGACGAAAACCGGATGGCTGGACAGCCGCCACACGTTTTCGTTCGGCGATTATCGTGATGCGTCGCATATCGGATTCGGTCCTTTGCGCGTCATCAACGAGGATGTCGTTTCAGGCGGTAGTGGATTTCAACCGCACGCCCACGCGGATATGGAAATCGTCACCTACGTGCTGTCGGGCGAACTGGAACACAAGGACTCACTCGGGAATGGATCGGTGATCCGGCCGGGCGAGATCCAGAAGATGAGCGCCGGCAAGGGAATCGTGCACGCGGAATTCAACGCATCACGTGAGCGGCCAGTTCATTTCCTGCAAATCTGGATCGAACCTTCCGCGCGGGGCATCACACCCTCGTACGAACAGCGCGCGATCGATCCGACCTCCTTCAACAACAAGCTTGCACGCATTGCCGCGCCTCAGCCGCGCCCGAACGAGATCGGCCTCGTGCAGGACGCGGAAATCTGGGTCGCGAAGTTCGACCGCGAGGAGGAAGCGATTCACCTGCTCGAATCCGGCCGCCGTGCCTGGGTGCATGTTGCCACGGGCGCGGTGGACGTCGCCGGCGAAAAGCTGGGTCCGGGCGATGCAGCGGCCATCACCGATCAGAACGAGATTCGCATCCGGGCCAACGGGCCGGCGGAACTGCTGCTGTTCGATATGGTCTAGGACTTCATCGAGCGCGCGAAACGATTGCGATAGCGCGGATCGATCCCCGACAGGGGGAAGTAAATGAATACATCAGTCGTGTCGAACTGGCGGTCAATCACCGCGCCATCACCGATGGACGCGCCCGCCCGCAAGTAGCCTTTGATCAACGGCGGCAGCGCGTGCAGAGCCTTCTTCGGATCGATGGCATCCTGCGGCATCATGTTCATTTCGACATAGAGCTCCGGCCGCGCTTTCACGCGCAGAGTCTGTGGCATGCGGTGGAAGTGGTGCAGATAGGACAGCTGGAGCGCCAGCGCCTTAGGATCAGTGCCGGAAAGCGAGGCGCAGCCGAACATCAGATCGATCGAGAAGCGGATGCTGTAGACCATCACGCCGCGCCACAGGAGCTGCATGGTCGATGGTTTGGCGCGATATTCGCGCAGGATGCACGACCGGCCGAGCTCGACCAGCGATTTGCCTTTCATGCCGGCGAGCATCGAGGCGATGTCGTATTCGCTGGAGGTGTAGAAGCCGCCGGCCCGCGCCGCATCCACGTCGCGCATCAGACGGTAGGTGCCAACCACTGCCGGTTGCCCATCTTCGTCATGCACGGAACGATCGACGACCAGCATGTGGTCGCAGAACTGATCGAACTGATCGAAATCGCGGCGAGCCTCGCGCATTTCGGGTGACGGAATCGCCGTCATCTCCTCGTAGAACACGCGATAGCGCAAACGCTGTGCCTGCTCGACCTCGCCATCCGTTTCGGCAAGCCGCACCTCAAGCGCCCCCGCCGTCGCCAGAACGGGCCATTGCGCGAGTTGCCCTTCAAACGGGCCGGGCTCGTGAACGTTGACCAACATGCACCTTTTGTTTTCAGCGGCCGCGCTCGCCCGATTCGGGCCCCGGCCATGCCAAGCCTACAAGAGCTTCGCGAAACTTTGTTGACCCTACAGGATCGTCCTCCACCCTGCAAATTTGGGTTGAAATCAAGGATTTACAAGGGCTGGGTCTGGGCTGCCGGCGTAGGCTTTCGGCGGCCTGACAGCATCGCAAACAACACGATGGACGGCAGCGCGATGGTCCCCGAAACCACGAAAAAGATCGCGTAAGCCTTCATCAACCCATAGACGGGCACGAACGCCTGCACCATCACCCCGCTCAGTCCCTTCAGTAGCTTCCCGACGAAAGCGAAGGCGGATGACAGCAGCGCGTACTGCGTCGCCGTGTACCCGGCTGTCGTCAGGCTCGACATGTAGGCGACGAGAGCCACACCGGCGAAGGCGACGCCGAAATTGTTGAAGGCCATGACGAAGGCGAAGATGCCGAAATTCGCGCCATAAATCGGCAGCAGCGCATAGGCCGCGATGCTCAGGCCCTGAATGATGCCGCCCAGAATGACGGCGTGCATCTGTCCGAGGCGGAGGCAGGCGAATCCGCCGGCCGCAACGCCGATGAAGATCGCGGCCAGGCCAAAGGTGCCGCGCACGGCGCCGACCGCGTCCTTGGTCAGGCCGATGTCGTGATAGAGCGGATTGGCCATCGGCCCCATCAGATAGTTGGGAAGCTGGAACAGGCTGATCGCAACCAGGATCACCAGCGACAACGAACCATAGGTGCGGAAGAACACGACGAACGGGCCCACGATCGCATCGTACAATCCGCGGCGGGTTGTGAGGGGCGCTTCCGCCTGCTTGTGCTCGAGCGCCTCAGCGGCGCGCGGTTCCCTGGCCATCAGACACGCCATGAAACCGACAACCATCAGCAAGCCGTAGACCACATAGGACGCCGGCCAGCCGATCCGCTGCGCGATGGGAAGAATGATGGCTTCGGTGCCGAGCAGTGCCGTGCGATAGCCGATGGAATACGCCGACGTGAGCAGGCCCAAATCGTCGGCATTTTCCGCGGATTCAATTCGCCAGGCATCAATGACGATGTCCTGTGTCGCTGAGGCGAACGCCACCACGAGCGCCACCGCGCCGAGAGCGACAAGGCCGAACTTCAGGCTCACAAATGCCATGGCGATGAGCGCAAGTCCGACGAGAACCTGCGAGAGCGCCATCCAGCTGCGCCGGTTGCCGAGCGGGCCGAAAATCGGCGCGTGTGTGCGATCGATCAGCGGTGCCCACAGGAACTTGAGGAAATAGGTCGTTCCGACCCACGAAATGAATCCGATAGCGGCAAGCGATGTGCCTTCGTCCCGCAGCCAGTAGCCGAAGGTATTACCGATCAGATTGAAGGGGAGGCCGCTGGAAAAGCCCAGCGCCAGCATGATCAGCGTCCGGCGCTGCGTATAGGGCCGGAAAGAATCGCCGAAGCGCTGCGAAAAGCTCCGCCGCGCGGCTGTGGTCTCGCTCATGCCGCGTTGCGCGGCCGTTCGCGAGCGGAAAAGATCGCTTCAAGCATCGCGTCAAGCTCTTCGGGATCGACTGGCTTGGTCAGAAAACCATCCATCCCCGCGTCTTGGCAAGCGTGCTTTCCGGTTTCAAGTGCGTCCGCCGTCAGTGCAACGATCGGCGTGCGGACGCGCCCTGTCGCAGCCTCGCGTTCGCGCATGCGGCGCGCCGTCTCTATACCGTCCAGTCCAGGCATATGAATGTCGGTGAGCACGAGATCGAAGCGTTCGCTCTCACTTGCGTCGAGGGCGGCTTCACCGGAGGCGACACCCACAACCTCATAGCCGCGCCGTTTCAGCAGCTCGCGCATCAGCATGGCGTTGATGGGATTGTCCTCGGCCAGAAGAATCCGCTTACCGGCCGCTCCATGCCTGGTGTTTTGCTCGGCAGAGGATTCCGCTGAATGGGCGCCGGTCGTTGCTTCGAACGGATTTCGCAGGCGCTCGACAAGCGATGCCGCGCGCATTGGTTTCACCAGGTAGCCGGCAAATCCAAGCGTCTTCAGCTCTTCAATTCGCGCGCGAGCCTCCGGCGCCACAAGAACGAATGAGCGAATGCCCCGTTCGGGGGCGGCCGGAAGATCGGGTTCGGCGTCGGTGCCGGCATCGACGAGAAGTGCGTCGATCTCACCACCCTGACGATCGGCGCTGGAGGTCAACGGCACCACTTCGCCGCCGGCGTCCCGGATTTGTGCCGTCAGTCCTTCGCGCAACACGCCGTTGCGCGTGACGATTGCGATCCTGTGACGGTTGAGCTGGCTGGGCGGGACTTGGGATTCACGAATGACAAGAGTCGGGAGTGTGAACCAGAAGCGGCTTCCGCCTCCTGGCGAGCCATCAACGCCGATCTCGCCGCCCATGGCTTCGACAAGCCGCTTCGAGATGGCAAGCCCGAGACCTGAGCCGCCGAAGCGCCGCGCATGGCTGGAATCGGCCTGGGCGAATTCCTTGAAGATTTCATCCCGCTTTTCGCGCGGCACGCCCACGCCGGTGTCGCGGACCTCGAAGCGAAGTATGCGCCGGCCGGCTGGCCTCACATCCACGCGCACACCGCCGTGTTCCGTGAACTTGATGGCATTGCCGACGAGATTGGTGAGGACCTGGCGCAGGCGCAGGCTGTCGGCCCGAATGACTTCCGGCGTATCTCGCGCGACGACGGCGACAAGCTCGATGCTCTTGGCATGTCCGCGCGGCGCCAGAAGCTCAACGATTTCCTCGACGAGCTTGCGCGGTGCGACATCGTCTTCGTCGAGCGTGACGGTCCCGGATTCGATCTTGGAGAAATCGAGAATGTCACCGATCAGGGAGAGCAGGGTTTCGCCAGACTGCTTGATGGCCTCGGCATAGGTGCGTTGCTCGGGCGCAAGCCTTGTTTCCGTCAACAGCCGTGCCATTCCCAGGACGCCGTTCATCGGTGTGCGGATTTCGTGGCTCATCGTCGCCAGAAAGCCGGACTTGGCGCGGCTTGCCGCTTCAGCCTTGTCGCGCGCTTCGGTCAGCGCGTCTTCCAGCGCCTTGCGCTCAGTGATGTCGCGCCCGACGCTCTGGATCTCGATCAACTGACCCTTGGCATTGCGGATGGCGTAGTCCTCCCATGCGATCCACCGCCAGCCATACACGGTGCGGACGTGCTGGTCGTACTTCACGCGCGCCCGTCCGGTTTCCAGTCCGGCGAAGGAACCCAAGAGCGAGCTGTGACTGTCCGGATGGAGCTCCGGCGCGAACGCCTGTCCGACCGCCGTCTGCGGCGACAGACCGAACAGCTTGAAGAACGCATCGTTGGCGTAGGTGAGCCGGCTGTCGGGCGCGCGGCGAAAAATGGCGTCGCCCTGCGAATCGACGAGGCCTTTGTAGCGCGCCTCGCTTTCGTGCAGACGCGAATTCATGGCCGACACCGTCTTCAGCGAATCCTCGAGCTGCCGCGTCAGCGTGTCGAGCTCGGCTGTCCGCGCCTGGAGGATTTGTGCCCGCTTGCTGGTGTCCAGAAGGGCGGAAAGCAGGAGTCCGATGCCGATCAGTGCCACGGCGCTCAGGACCGTCAGGTCCATGATCGAGATCCGGCCGGCCTGGCGAATATCGACATACGCCAAGCCGCCGACGATCAGCGCGCTTAACGTGAAGCAAACCGTGCCCCAACGCCCAAATGCCAAGGAAACCTCCGGCCAATTTGGGTAACCTACCTCTGACCGGGTTTTCGAAAGGTTTAATCGATGGCCAGGGCCAGTCGCTCGGCGAGCCAGAATAACGCGTATTCCGTAAGCCATTGATATAATTGATAGATTGTCGAAGGAGGTGCAGTGGCGCCGCCTGTCACAAAAGCTTCATACAAGTGTGATGCACGTTGAACCTTAGCCCGCCGAAATGACATCGGGCGGCGGGATGAAGTGGCCAACCGGGAACCTGTACGGGCCCCGCACTATCGGCTGCCTGCACGGAAGAAAAATTGTCTAGAACCTCCCCGCGATGCCATGGCTGATGCCGCCTTGACCGAGAGTTTAGCCACCTTCGACCGGGCCAAATCCGTCCGCAGCTTCGGCCGGCGCGACGCGCGGTTCCGCCGCCTTACCGCGCTTGCCGCGTTGCTGGTGCTGTTGATCTTCATCGGCCTCATTGCGTCGCTCAGCATGGGTGCGTGGCCAGCACTGAAGACGTTCGGGTTCAACTTCCTGACGGTGCAGACATGGAACCCCGTTACGGAGAAATTCGGTGCGCTAGCGTCGATCTATGGCACGCTGGTCACGTCCTTCCTCGCGATGTTGATCGCCGTGCCCGTGGGCATCGGCATCGCGATCTTCCTGACCGAACTATGTCCGCGGCCGCTGCGCCGGCCCATTGGCATCGCGATCGAATTGCTCGCCGGGATTCCCAGCATCATCTATGGCATCTGGGGCCTGTTCGTATTCGCGCCGTACTTTCAGAGTCACGTCCAACCTTTGGTGATTGAGGCTTTCGCGGATGTTCCCATCCTCAAGGATCTCTTCGGCGGCGCGCCCTACGGCATCGGAATCTTCACGGCGTCTCTAATTCTCTCCATCATGATCCTGCCGTTCATTTCGGCCGTCACGCGCGATGTGTTCGAGACAGTCCCGCCGATGCTGAAAGAGGCCGCCTATGGTCTGGGCAGCACCACTTGGGAAGTGATGTGGAGCGTGGTCCTGCCATTCGCGCGAACCGGTGTCGTGGGTGGCGCCATGCTCGCGCTCGGTCGCGCGCTCGGCGAGACCATGGCGGTCACCTTCGTCATCGGCAACGCGCACAAAATCAACGAATCGCTCTTTGCGCCGGGCACGACCATCTCGGCGACCATCGCCAACGAATTCACCGAAGCGGTCGGGGATCTTTATCTGTCCTCCCTGATCGCCATGGGACTTGTTCTCTTCGTCATTACCTTCATCGTGCTGGCGACGGCGCAGATCATGCTCTATGCGCTCGAGCGCCGCGCGGGAGGCATGTCATGAACCGCGCGGTCTATATTCGGCGTCGCTTCACCAATCGGCTCTTCCTGACCTTGTCGGTTGCGGCGGCGGCATTTGGCCTGTTGGCACTTGCGCTCATTCTGGGCGCGCTGATTTCCGAGGGCATTGGGGGCCTGTCGCTCAAGGTCTTTACCGAAATGACGCCGGCGCCGGGTTCGGAAGGCGGTCTTGCCAACGCGATTGTCGGCAGCCTCATCATGAGCGCGATTGCGGTGGCAGCAGGCACGCCCATCGGAATCATGGCGGGCACCTATCTGGCGGAATACGGGCGCCATCGCGGATCGGCCTTTGTCGTGCGTTTCGTAAACGACATCCTTCTGAGCGCGCCATCGATCTTGATCGGCCTCTTCATCTATGAGGTCGTGGTGCGCAACATGGGGCACTTCTCCGCTTGGGCGGGCGCGGCGGCCCTGACGGTGATCGTTATTCCGGTCGTGGTGCGGACGACCGAAAACATGCTCCTTCTGGTGCCGAATGGATTGCGCGAGGCGGCCGCAGCGCTCGGCGCGCCGCGCAGCCGCGTGATCCGCGCCGTGACATGGCGAGCAGCGCGCGCCGGAATCATCACCGGCGTGCTTCTCGCCATTGCGAGGATTTCGGGCGAGACCGCGCCCCTGCTGTTCACTGCTTTTGGAGATCAGTTCTGGAGCACCAACCTCAATTCACCGATCGCCAGCCTGCCGCAGGTGATCTTCAACTTCGCCAACTCGGCTTATGAGGATTGGCACCGGCTGGCCTGGGCCGGCGCGCTTCTGATCACGTTTGCTGTGTTGACTCTCAGCATTTTCGCGCGGTTCTTCGAGCGCAAGGGAAGAATTTCATGAACGACGTGCGCGCCGTCAACCAGAAGGTCCGGATCGACATCCGGAACCTCTCGTTCTTCTACGGCGACAACAAAGCCCTGAGGGACATCACCCTGCCGCTCTACGACCGCAAGGTGACGGCCTTCATCGGCCCGTCCGGTTGCGGCAAGTCCACGCTGCTGCGCGTGCTCAACCGCATTTACGAGCTGTATCCGAACCAGTACGCCAAGGGCGACGTGATACTCGACGGCGAGAACATCCTGTCGAGCAGGCAAGACATCAACCTGCTGCGCTCCAAGATCGGCATGGTGTTCCAGAAGCCGACGCCGTTTCCGATGACGATCTACGACAACATCGCATTCGGCATAAACCTGTACGAGAAACTGCCGCGTTCCGAAATCGATGGTCGCGTGGAATCCGCCTTGCAGCGCGCGGCGCTGTGGGGCGAAGTGAAGGACAAGCTTCGCGATTCCGGCCTGAGTCTGTCGGGCGGCCAGCAGCAGCGCCTTTGCATCGCGCGCACAGTGGCCACCAAGCCTGAGGTGATCCTGTTGGACGAACCGTGCTCGGCGCTCGATCCGATTTCGACAGCGAAGATCGAGGAATTGATCGACGAGTTGTCGAACGAATACACGATCGTGATCGTGACTCACAACATGCAACAGGCCTCACGCACTTCGGACTACACGGCCTTCATGTATCTTGGCGAGTTGGTGGAGTTCGGGGCGACGGAACAGGTGTTCACCGCTCCGGTCAAGAAGCAGACCGAGCAGTACATCACTGGCCGCTTCGGCTAGGCGTAGTCCGCGGCAATGGTCGCGTCCGGCCTTGGCCGCATCACGACGTTGAAGACCGGACTCAACGCCATACTCACTACGATATTCAGCACCAGCGATGCGAGTGCGGCATAGCAAGGCACCTCGGTTCCGAAGAACGTCAGCACATAGGTGGTCTTGAAGCCGACGCTCACCCACATCGCGATTCCTGCGCCAATACCGGCAAGCCAGCCGAGCAGGAGTGCATACGCGTTGAGCCAGCGCGTGTAGAGCCCCAGAATAACCGCCGGTAACGTCTGGATGATCAGAATGCCGCCAAGGAGCTGGAGATTGATCGCATATTGAGTCTTGAGTCCAATGGCGAAGGCCAGTGCGCCGAACTTCACCACCAGCGACACGATCTTTGCCACCCGACACTCCTCGGCGGCCGAACAATCCCGCCTGAAATATTCCTTGTAGATGTTGCGGGTGAAGAGATTGGCGCAGGCGATGGCCATCACCGCTGCCGGCACGAGCGCGCCGATCGCAATGGCGGCAAACGCGACGCCGACGAACCACTTGGGAAAGGAAGCCAGGAACAGGGCCGGCACCGCGAAGTTGGCGCCGAATGCCTTGAAGCCCGCGGCGTATTCCGGCTTCGTCGCCACGCCCGCCGCAACCGCCATAGTTCCCAGCAACGCAATCAATCCGAGTGCAATCGAATAGGCTGGCAGCGCCACGGCATTACGGCGGATCACATGGCGGCTCGACGACGAGAGCAAACCTGTGATCGCGTGCGGGTAAAGCAGCAGCGCGAGAGCCGATCCCAATGCCAGTGTTGCGTAAGCGGATTGAGCGCCAAAGTTGTTCGCCGTAGCCGGTGGCAGAAGGAGCTTCGGCGCTGGAACGCTGGCGAAAATCTTTGCATACCCGCCGAGCTGTTCCGGAATGATGACTATGGCGGCGATCACTGTGACGTAGATCAGCACATCCTTCACCACCGCGATCATTGCCGGCGCACGCAGGCCGCTCGAATAGGTGTAGGCGGCCAGCACGACGAACGCGATGATCAGAGGCCATTCGCCATGAATGCCGAGTCCTTCGAGCACGACCTCGATGCCGACAAGTTGCAGGGCGATGTAAGGCATTGTCGCGACGATGCCGGTGATGGCAACCGCAAGCGCCAATGTGCCGGAGCCGAAACGCCCGCGCACGAAATCGGCCGCGGTGACGTATCCCTTGGCCTGCGTCACGGACCAGAATCTTGGAAACACGGCGAACATGATCGGCCAGACGAGAACCGTGTAAGGCACGGCGAAGAAGCCGGCCGCGCCGGCGCCGAAAATCAACGCCGGAACCGCAATAAACGTGTACGCAGTGTAGAGATCGCCACCCAGCAGGAACCACACGATCACGCTGCCGAAACGCCTGCCGCCCAGGCCCCATTCGCCGATCTGCGTGAGGTCGCCGCGCTTCCAGCGTGAGGCGAAGAAACCCAGCATTGTTACGAATGCGAAGAGGCCAACGAAAATGGCGAGTGCCGTCCAGTCTGGCGATGCCATGAGTTACTCGGCTCCGGGCGAGCCGCGCTCTTCAATCCTGTAGACGAGAAGAAGCAGCAGCGCCCCCAACGGAATCCACAGAAGCTGGTACCAATAGAAAAAAGGGATTCCGGCCATCGCCGGCAGTGCGCGGTTGTAGAACGGCACGCACATCATCGCGGCGAACGGCACGAACAGAAGCAGCCAGACCAGCCGGAAGCCATTCTTGCGCATAGAGATTTCTCCGCCTCGTATTGCCATCTGCTTACGGCATTCTGTCCGGCCCGCCAAGCGCAGATGACCGAACGCCAATGATGCACCGGCCAATGGCGATGTAGAATGCCCCCTGACTTGGTTCAGTCGAGGGGGGATGCCATGAAATCCCTGAACCGTAAGCTTTGCGCACTTGCCGGTACGATAGCGCTTTCGCTCGCTCTTGCGACTCCAATACAGGCGAAAGACAGCCTTGCCCAATCCGTCAGCGTAAAGCCGAATGCGTTGTGGCCGATCGCCACGGCCGTGTTCAACGGCAGCATCTACTTCATTTCGAGCGGCGGGCCGAACAGCTGCGGTGGGCTTTACGAGCTGGTGCTCAATGAATCGACCGGCAAGGACGAAGCCAAGTCCGTGCATCAATTCAGCGCCACGGCGAAGGCGGGGTGCAACCCGGTCGGCCTGACAATCGCCAATATCAACGGCACCGACCTCCTCGTGGTGACGACGGACTTCGACGGTGCCAACGGCACGGGCGGACTGTTTCTCATGACTGCGGCTGCTACCAAGCAGGTTTCCTTCCCCGCCGACGCACAGTCGCCTGTGGGCACGGCGATCATCGCTGTAACGAGCGCAGCAAAGTCACCGCGAGGCCTCCCGCAGTTCGACTTTATGAGTGTGTTCAAGTATGGCGGTGACGCCGGATTTGGTGACGTGGTTGCCGCGCTCCTGTTCTTGTCAGGCGGCGCATTGAACGATCTTGGTCCGGCGATAAAAGTGGGCCCCTTTTCATCAGCCTTTTCTTTTCCCGGTGGCGCCGGAGGGCAGCATCCTGGATCGCCTGCCGTGCAAGGTCCTGACGGCAATCTTTACGGCACGACGCAAGCCGGCGGCTCGACGAACGGTTCATGCGCCACGTTCAACGGCTGCGGCATTGTCTATCAGCTGACGCCCCCAGTCGGCAGCGAGACGCAGTGGAACGAAGATGTGCTCTACACTTTCCAGGGCGCGCCGGATTTCCAGGACCCCTATGCGTCCGTGACGTTCGATGCGAGCGGAAACGTCATCGGCACGGCAGCCTTTGGAGGAACGGGCAGTTTCGGCGGTGTCTTCCTGCTGACAAAGCAGACGACGTATCCGTGGCCTCTCACCGCGCTTTACACATTCCCCAACGACTACAACGAAGGTGCTGCACCCGAAGCTGGTGTTTCGCTCGACAGCAAAGGCAATGTGTTCGGCGCGACGCTGGCCGGCGGCCCAAGTCCCAACCCGTATGGCGTTGTCTTCGAGCTGAAGAAATCTGCGACCTATCCCTGGAAGGAATCGATCCTGCAGGCCTTCCATGGCGGCAAACGCGGCGCCAATCCATCCGGCGCGCCGCTGCTCTATCTGGGCGATATCTACGGCACCACTTATGGCGGCGGAAAAGATACGACAGGAGGCGCCTGCCCGGGCGGCGGGTCGCAGGATGTCCAGCCGGGCTGCGGCACTGTGTTCGAGCTGGCGCCGAAGTAGATTTCTTGCCTTTTTTGCCGCGGTGTCACGACGCTTTGCCGCTCCGGCGGGCTTGCGGCATAACGTCAGGGCTGATCGCAATGCCGGATTTCATGAACCTCATCTATTTCGCGGGCTCGCTTGCCGGAATTGCGCTCATCGTGGCGCTCAATCTCGCGCTGTTCGGGCGCGCTCGCTTCCGCATCACGAGCTTGTCCGACGTCGCCGCGAAACTAGCAGCCGAAGTGCCGGGATTTCGTGCGGGCGACGGCATCGTTGCCAGCGACGGCAGAGCAGCATTGTGTGAGGACAAGACGAGCGGAGCAATCTATCTGGTCGAAGCGGTCGGCAATCGCCTGGTCACGCGCAGACTCGGCCGTGGCAGCTTGCGGGCGCTGAGCGGCGATGGTGCCGGCTTGTCGCTCAGACTTGCGGACTTCACGTTCGCGAAATCGAAGCTCGCGTTTGCCGATGCCGCCGCGCGCAAAATCTGGGAAGCGCGGCTCAAGGCGGCGCTCGCGTGATGACGCACTGGCCCAATCCTGTCGAGATCGCCACACCGCTGTTCATTCTTCTGGTGATCGCGGAAAT
>DATIYG010000081.1:0-12911 GCA_035517755.1 Rhizomicrobium sp.
GGCTTCCACTACCACAAGCATCACGCCAAATATGTCGAGACGCTGAACAAACTCGTTGCCGGAACACGCTACGCCGACATGCCGCTGGAGCAGGTGGTCCGCGCCACATCCGTCGCGAAAGACGGCAAGGATCAGCAGATCTTCAACAATGCCGGCCAGGTGTGGAATCACGACTTCTTCTGGCGTTCGCTGGCGCCCAAAGGAGGCAAGCCGTCCGGAAAGCTCAAGGAGCGCATCGAGCGCGATTTCGGCGGCGTCGCACAACTCACGGAGAAACTCGCCGAAGCCGGCAAGACGCAGTTCGGCTCCGGCTGGGCCTGGCTGTGCTCGAACAAGGGACGACTGAGCGTCGAGAAGACCGCAAACGCCCTCGATCCGATGGCCAAGGGGATCAACTGCCTGCTCACCATCGATGTCTGGGAGCATGCCTACTACCTCGATTACCAGAACGAGCGGCCGAAATATCTGCAGGAAGTCCTCGGCAAGCTGCTCAACTGGGAGTTCGCGGCGGAAAATCTCGACCGCGAAGACGAACCGGTCCGCGCCGCCGCCTAGTCTTGTGCCGTCCCCGCCGTGTCCTAGAGTCGCTCCCGAACGGATATTCGGGAGCGACACATGGCCTACGGCCCTTACGAACAGATCGCGGTTGATGTCAGCGAGCGCATCCTCACGCTCACGCTGAACCGGCCCGACAAGCTCAACGCCTTCACCGGCCGCATGATGCACGAGATGATCGACGTGTTCACGAAAGTGAACAGCGACGACGAGGTTCGCGCCGTGATCGTCACCGGTGCCGGCCGCGCATTCTGCGCCGGTGCGGACATCTCCGCCGGCGGCGGCGCGTTCGATGCCCGCCAGCGCATCGATCGCGACGAGCGCGATGCCGGTCCCGCCGACACGGTGAATTTCAGCGATCCCCGCGTACGCGACGGCGGCGGCCGGCTGACGCTCACCATCTTCGAATGCCTGAAGCCGGTGATCGCCGCCGTGAACGGAGCGGCGGCCGGCGTCGGCGTCACGATGATGTTGCCGATGGACATTCGGCTTGCGAGCACGGATGCCCGTTTCGGGTTCGTCTTCGCCCGCCGCGGCATCGTGCCGGAAGCCGCGTCGAGCTGGTTCCTGCCCAAAATCGTCGGCATCGCGAAGGCGCTGGAATGGTGCTATTCCGGCCGCGTGTTCGGCGCGAGCGAAGCGCATCACGGCGGCCTCGTCAGCGAAGTGCTGCCGCCGGATCAGCTTTTGCCGCGGGCACGGGCCGTCGCCGGTGAAATCCGCGACAACACCGCGCCGGTGGCGATCGCGCTGATCCGCCAGATGATGTGGCGGCTTTCGGCGGCGGAGCACCCGATGGAAGCGCACCGGATCGACTCGCGCGGCATCTACACACGCGGCCAGTCCGCGGACGTGCGCGAAGGCGTGACGGCGTTCCTGGAGAAGCGCACCGCGAAATTCCCGCAAACCGTGTCGGCGGACATGCCGCGATTTTTCCCGTGGTGGGAGGAGCGGAAATACTCGTAAGGTTCTGTGGGCGCGAAACGGGCCAGGCGAATGCGAAATTTTTTTGCCGGAATTGCGGGCAGGTTGTTTTCAAATTCTTTCACGCCGATCTCATCTGTCGGTCACCACAACATCTTGTATGCCCGTTGCCGGGACGCATTTGAATTCAGGATCTGCCGCACGGCGTTGCTGGCGAGTGTCGGCTTCTTTTCGATGTTCGCGGGTGCCGCGCTGGCGGACGACTCCTCGGCGGCGCTGGGCGCCGGCGGCCTCGAGCTGACGAAATCCGCCGACATCCGCATGGCCATGGAAGACCTGCGCATCAGCCCGGACGATGTCCGCATCCGCTACGAGTTCGTGAACGACGGGCCGAAGGATATCGACACCATCGTCGCCTTCCCGCTGCCGGACATCGACTCGTGGAATTTCTACGAGGAACCGATCGGCAAGACGACCGACGATCCGGTCAACTTCGTCGGCTTCAAGGCAACCGCCGACGGCAAGCCGATTGCCGTCAAGGTCGAACAGCGCGCCTTTCTGGGCGACCGCGACGTCACCGCACTGGTCACGGCGGCCGGCGCGCCCGTCAATGTCATCCTTGCGCACAATTACGAGAAGCTCGACAAGCTGCCCGACGCGAAGAAGAAGATGCTGGAACGCGCCGGCCTTGCCGAACGCGACGCACCGGACCAGGAGCATCCGAAATGGACGGTGCGCACGCGCTTCTACTGGACGCAGCATTTCCCGGCGCACAAGACGGTCGTCATCACGCACAGCTACAAGCCCGTGACCGGCCAGGCCTTCTTCAGTAAATACGAAGTCGCGGCGAAACCGGGAAGTTCCGACGATGCGTGGAAGAAGCCCTATTGCATGGATGACAAGACCATCGCCGCTGCCGGAAAGATGATCGAAGCGCGCACAGCGAAGGATCAGAACGACGGATTGCTCAACGCGTTCTCCGTCGACTTCATCCTGAAGACGGCGAACAACTGGAAGGGCGGCATCGGGCGTTTCCACCTCACCATCGACAAGCGGAAGCCTGAGAGCATCCTGTCGCTGTGCTGGGACGGCGATCTCCGCCGCACCGGCGCGACGACCTTCGAATCCACGCGCGAGAACTTCCGTCCCGCCGCGGACCTCAAATTCGTCGTTCTGGAGTAAGCCTACTTCGGCTTGAAAATCTGACGGACCAGCCGCGTGAGCCAACCGACGGGATTTCTCCGCGTCCAGTGCTCGTCCGCATCGTGGCGGGTCTGTACCAGTGCACCCAACATCGGACACCACTCCGAAACTACGCCGTACACGGATGTTACGCCGGTTGTGCGACGGCGCAATGACGATTTTCCGTGTGCGGACAATCTGGCGTGAACTGGTTAACACGGCCTTAACCCTGGCCGGGCCACCCGGTTTCGGCCGTCCAGCCGCGGATTCTCGGCCTTGCCTTAGGGGGCTTTCGCGCCATGCCGTAATGATCGGCGAGGCGATCGAGCGCCAGCGCCAGCACCACCTTGCCGGATCTGCGTGGCCACGCCTTGGCGGTTTCGATCGCTTCAAGCCCCTTGAGCGCACAGCACACATCGAACAGCAGATCCGACAGGCCGGGCCCGACGGCCTTCATCGCGGCGGCCAAGCGCTGTTTCGCCGCCAGGACCGTGTCGCTCAACATGCCGGCGTTTTCGGCGCCGCGGCCGCTCGAATTCACCACCGGCGCGGTGAGATCGGTGCAGAGGCGCGGCTCCAGCCGGGCGATCGTGTAGTCGCGGCGCAGGCGCTCGCCCGCGTCGTGCTGGAGATCGGTGATGGCGCCGCGGGCTTTCAGCCAGTCAAGCGGCGACTCCGCGTCGTTCACGGCGACGACGATGGCGGCGCCGTCGCGATCACGGATCTCGCGAAACGACAGCATTCCATGCGGCGCAGCGAGCGGTTCGCCTGGCTGGCGATGGTCCAGCAGGCGGCGCCCGGCATCGGTCAACGACAGCGAAGCGGAATCGTCCGGCAACGGCGCCAGCCAGCCGCGCTTGCGGAATTCGGCGACCATGACTTCCGTCGTTCGCGTCCGGCCGGAGCGGGAATCGCGATGGCTGACCACCTCGAAGCGCCCGCGCTTCGCCAGTTTCAGCCGCGCATGCGGCGCGCAAAGCTTGAAGAACACGCGCCTGGCCTCGCGCAGGATTTCGTTTTCGGTCGGCGCGCTCATGCCGACGCCTCCGTCGAGCGCTTGAGCAGGATTTCCAGCCATTCCACCGTGCGGTCGAAGATGGGATCTTCGCGGTTGTCTTCGATCGCGTGGCACGCCTTGAGGACGGCTGCGTGCGTGCGGCCAAACCCTCTGCCCACGCGCCGCGCCGACAATTTCAGGCCGACATGGGCCAGGTACATCGCCATGTGACGGGCGCTGGCTACCTTTGCATCGCCCCGCGGATCGGCGAACACCGCGCGAAGCGGGACGCCATAGGCCATGGCGCCGATGGAGGCGGCCAGCCCCAGGTCCGAATTCTCCCTATTTGCATCGGATGTTCCTGATATGATCCTATCCATCGCCCAAACATTCTCCATTTTCTTGTTGTCTGGGATAATAACCTAGGAAAGTTGGGTGGTAACTAGATTTTTTTGCCTAGGCCGATGGACGATTCATGACCGTGGCGCTTCCCCTTGGGATTCAAGGGTTTTTTGGAAGATTTCCGGCGGCTTCCGGCCGGTTCCGGTGGCGCCAATGCGGTGAATAGAGGATAAGCGGCCAATGACCTGTGGCCTGATCATGACCAAGGACCCGGTGGCCCTGAACGAGCGCGCCACTGTGGGCGACGCGGCGAAAATGCTCGTGGCACACCGCTGGCTGCGCCTTCCCGTGGTCGATGCGGCCGGCCGCTTCGCCGGCATGTTCGGTGTCGACGATCTCCTGTGCCAGCTGGTACCGCGCGTGGCGCTGGCCGGCGGAGTGGTCACCAATCTGCGTTTCATGAGCGACGATCCGGACGATCTGAACAAGCGCTATCGCGAGATTGCCACGCGGCGCGTCAGCGAGGTGGCCGACCGCGATGTCGTCACGCTCCACCCCGACACTCCGGAGATCGAGGCGCTGCGGCTATTCTGCAAGACCCGCGAAACCCTGGCGGTGGTGGACCGCGAAACCCGGAAGCTTCTCGGTGTCATCTCGCCGTCGGATGCCCTGCGTGCCATTACCGGACTGAAGGTGCCGGCCGGAGCTTGACGAGCGGGGGACACGTGAATTTCGCATTTGTCGCATCTTCAGCCGTGCTGGTGCTCGTTTATGTGCTGGTTATCACCGAATGGGTGAACCGCACGGTCGTGGCGCTGCTCGGCGCCTCGGTGCTGATCGTGCTCGGCGTGCTGAACCAGGAAGAGGCGCTGAAGGCGGTCGACTTCAACACGATTGGCCTGCTCGTCGGCATGATGATCATGGTGGCCGTGGCGCGGAAAAGCGGCCTGTTCGGTTACGCCGCCATTCGCACCGCCCAGATCGTGCGCGGATCGCCCGCTGGAATTCTTGCCGCTCTTGCGCTGATCACGGCGCTGTTCTCCGCCTTCCTGAACAACGTGACGACCATTCTGCTGGTTGTGCCCGTCACCTTCGTGGTCTGCCGCGAGCTCAAGGTGCCTGTCTATCCCTTTCTCTTCGCCGAAGTGTTCGCGAGCAACATCGGCGGCACGGCCACGCTGATCGGCGATCCGCCGAACATCATGATCGGTTCGGCGGTGCATCTGAGCTTCGACGAATTTCTGCTGAATCTCACACCTATCATCGCTGTGATCATGGCGGTGCAGCTCGGCGTCAATCACCTGATCTGGGGCCGGACCATGAAAGCCATGCCGGAGGATCGGGCCCGCGTGAGGGGCTTGAACGCGAGCGAGGCGATCGAGGACCCGCGACTGCTGCGGTGGTCGCTCGCTCTACTCGGCCTCACCATCGCGGCATTCGCGCTCGAGGATCAGCTTGGGCTGCAGGCAGCGACCATCGCCATGTTCGGCGGTGCGCTGATGCTGCTGATCGACAATCTGCCGCTGGCGCATTCCCACCATGCCACCAACGTGACCAGCGCCCTTAACGAGGTGGAATGGCAGACGATCTTCTTCTTCCTGGGACTCTTCATTGTTGTCGGTGCGGTGGATCGGGCCGGCGTGCTGGCCTGGCTGGGCCATCGGCTGGTGCAGTGGACGGGCGGAGACATCAAGCTGGCTGCGCTGGCAACCTTGTGGTCGTCCGCGGTTCTTTCGGCGATCGTCGACAACATTCCGTTCGTCGCCACGATGATACCGCTGGTGAAAGGATTGGCTCCGTCGCTGGGCGGAGAAGCGGCGCTTCATCCGATCTGGTGGTCGCTGGCGCTCGGTGCCTGCCTTGGCGGCAATGGCACGCTGGTGGGGGCAAGCCCCAATCTTGTTGCGGCGGGTCTGGCGCAAAAGGAAGGTGTGGCGTTCAGCTTCGTGAAATTCACCGCGCTCGCCTTCCCGATGATGCTGGGCAGTATCGCGATCTGCCACCTCTACATCGTCTGGCGGTATTTCTGAGCGCAAGCGATTGAACTAGGATGCGCGAATGAAAGCTTCGTTATCAATCTTTCCGCTTGTGCTGACGGCGATGCTCGCCGGCTGCGGGCTGTTTCCCTCGGCGCAGGAACGGGCCGAGGCGCGCACGCCGGATTACAGGCAGGGCTATTCGGATGGCTGCGCGGCGGCCAACACAACCGGCGTCGATCCGATCAAGTCACCGTACAGGGACACGCAGCTGTTCCAGACGAGCCACGCCTATCGCGCCGGTTGGAACAGCGGGCTCGCCACCTGCCGCAATCCGTCGACCGGTACCACGCCGGAATCGCCGCTCGACAATCGCCTGATGAATCCAAGCCCCGGACACTAAGTCCGCGGGAAATTGCGCGGCCGCGACTCGCGACGTTCGCGCTGCGCTTCCTCGATGTCGGCCTTCACCTGGGCAAGGCGGTGGAAACCCTCGGCCTTGACCTTGTCGATTAGCGTGAAGGCGGCGAAGCAGGCGCCCTCATTGCCTTCGCAGGCATGGGGCGATTTCAGCGCGTCGGACATTTGCGTCAGCACGCCGCTGCCGCCATCCGACGGCCGGCCGAAACCGAGATCCGGCTCGTGCGGCATCAGGATCGCCACCACCGCTACCCAGAAGATCGCCCTGAGGATCATCGCTTGCTGTCCCGGCTTGTTGTGCGGGGAGACTACGGCCGCCGGTTTTCGGCGCGCTAAAGGCGATGGGTAAAATGCAAGGCAATGCCTGCAAAATGCTTTGCTCTGGTGATAACGGAAAATCGCAGGCCAACGGAACCGGACGGCTTTTCGCGAAATGCTCTGAAAACTTGCCGCGAATTCGATTCAAATTGTTCCGATCCTACGCCACCGGCAGCTGCACGATGGCGGTGAAGCCCTTTCCCGGCCAGCTTTCGACGCGAAACGCCCCGCCCTGAAGTTCCGCGAGCCCCTTCACCAGCGGCAGGCCGAGACCGGCGCCGTCGCGATGGGTATTCACGTTGCGGCCGACCTGCTCGAACGGCTCGAGGATGCGGGAGAGATCGGCTTCCTCGACGCCGGGACCGTTGTCGGACACGGCGATGCGCGCGCAGAGGCCGTCGCGGCGGCTGGAGATGCGCACTTCGCCGCCCTCCTGCGTGAAGCTGACAGCATTGTCGATTAATTGCGCCAGAATGCTTGTCAGCGCGGCTTCGTCGGCGCGGACGCAGAGATCGCTCTCGCAATCGCCGGCGTCGAGCACGATCGACTTGGCGGCGGCGCGGGCCCGCGTCTCGTCGAGCGCCGTCCACAGGGCCGAGGCAATCGAGACGGTGGCCGGACGCCAAGGATAACGGCCGGAGGAGATCTTGGTCAGATCGAGAATCTGGGTGATCAGCTTGAGCAGGTTTCTGCCGGCGCCATGGATCAGGCCCGCATACTCTGCCACCTGCGCCTCGGTGAAATGATACGGGACGTTCTGCAACAGGCCGGCAAATCCGATAATGGCGTTGAGCGGCGTCTTGAGCTCGTGACTCATGGTGCGCAGCAGCGCTGTCTTCGCCGTGTCGGCTTCGGCTTCCGCTTCGCCGAGCCTCTTCGTGAGGTCGGCGAGATAGCCGGCCTGGCGCTCGGCATGGACCTGCGTCTTGGCCAGCGCCCGCCTGGTGCGTTCGAGCGCACGCGTCTGCTCGGTCAACGCGGATTCCACGCGGTGCCGGTCGGTCACGTTGGTGAGCACGGTCGCACGGCCGCCGTCGCGCGTGGCGCGGTCGCGGACCAGAAAGGCTTCCCCGGCCGGCGTGGCGACGGTCAAGGCGCCTGCCGGCGCGTTGTGAGCATCCAGCCTGCGGCCGACCCACGATTCGGTATCGCCGTCCGTCTCGAAGCGCCCGCGCGCCACCGCCTTGCGCAGCAGCTCCTCGAACGAGGATTTCATCACCAGATCGCTCGGGCTGAATCCGTGGATTTCGGCGTACGCCGTGTTGCACAGAAGCAGGCGGTCGTGGCGATCCCAGAAGGCGAAGGCATCCGCCGACAGGTCTACCAGATCCTCCTGGCGCATGGCGCCGTGGCGCGCCTGGGTGACGTCGGTCCACAGCGCGATCCAGCCGCCGCTCTTCGTGCGCCGCGCCTTGATCTCGATGATTCGGCCGTCCGCCATGTGGACGTCGCGCGGCAGGAATTCGCCGTCACGCAACTGCTCGCTGCGGCGCGTGACATAGGAATCGGTATCGCAATCGGGATGGGCGACCTCGCCGCGCTCCACTTCGAGACGAATCATGTCGGCGTAGGTGAGGCCGGTGAGCGAATCGCGGTGCGGGAAGCTTCTGAACAGGAAATTGAAGTGCTGATTGCAGTAGATGAGCCGCTCGTCGGAATCGAACAGGGTGATGGCGACGCGCAACGCGTCGAGTGCCTCTGGCAATCGAGGCGACAATCCCGCATCCGCGGCTTCTGCCGCGGAAAGAAGGGCAACCCGAGACACCTGAAATCCCCACCCGTTTTTTGCGAGTGTGACAGCGAGGACTTGCCGAAAACTTTAGAAAAGCTGGAGTGAGCCGTCATACCGGGCCATCATGGCTAACAGGACGTAAAAGGCGGCGGCTTCAAATCTTGTGAATTAACGAACGAAATGATGCGCGATTCAAACTTCGTTAATTCTGTTGGCGCGACCATGCTCGTGTGCTGGGCGGAAGCGCGGGATGGTGGATGTCCGATTTTGAAACAGCGGTAAACGAATCGCCCGCCGCCCGCGCCCGCTTTTTCCGCATCCAGGGCGCGAAGGCGGGAATCGGTGCAACTCTGGCGATTGTGTTTGTCGCGCTGGTTGGCCGCCCCGATCTGCTCGAATCGATCGCCGTCGCGGCACTGCTGGCACCCGGCGCGTTGGCGCTTCTGGCGCTGAGCCGCTTGCCGCTTGCGGCGCTGGAGAGTGCGTCGCAAGCCGTCTTCGCCGCGACGATCGGATATCTGGTGCTGATTACCGGCGGCGTCACCTCACCGCTGATGATCTGGTTTGCGCTGGTCCCGGCGGAAGCCGCGCTCTCTGGCGGAAGGCGCTCGGTGATGAAGGCGGCCGCGGCTGCGGCCATTGCCCTGCTGTTGGTCGGATTTGCCGAGGCGCTGCAGGCGCTGCCGCACTCCCGCCTTCTCGTTCCGGCGTGGGAGATCTATCTAGGGTCCGCACTCGCCGCGATCGTGCAGGCCGCCCTCGTGGCAAGTGCTGCGCAGGATCGCCAGCGCCGCGCCGACGAAGCTGCCGCCGAGGGCGCGGCGATGTACCGCTTCCTCGCGGACAACGCGATGGATCTCATCACCCTGCACGGCAATGACGGCCGCATCCGCTTCGCCAGTCCCGCGGCGCGCGCGCTGCTCGGCCGCGATCCCGATTCGCTGCTCAATATTGCGCCGTCGGCCATCACGCACCCCGACGATCTGCACGCGCTGCAGGCCGCCTTCGTGCAGGCGAGCTATTTCGGCAAATCGGCGGAGGCCGAGATCCGCATGAAGCGCGCCGACGGCTCCTATGTGTGGACGGAGATCCGCTGCCGCCCGGCCGAGAAGATCGAAGGCGAAGAATCCGAGATCGTCGCCGTGACACGCGACATCAGCGAGCGCAAGGCGCAGGAACGCGCGCTCATCGAGGCGCGCGATCAGGCCGAGGGCGCGAACAAGGCGAAATCCACCTTCCTCGCCAACATGAGCCATGAATTGCGCACGCCGCTCAACGCCATCATCGGATTCTCCGAAGTGATGACGCACGAATTGTTCGGGCCCATCGGGGCGCCGCGCTATATCGAGTACGCCCACCTCATCCATGAATCCGGCGGCCACCTACTGCAGCTGATCAACGGCATCCTCGACATGTCGAAGATCGAGGCCGGCAAGTTCGAGCTGTCGGAGGAATTGTTCGACCTGTCGGAAGTGGCGGCGCAGGCCGTGCGCTTCGTCAAGATGCTGGCCGACCGCAAGGGCGTGATCCTGAAGGCCTCCGTCGCGCCAGAATGCCAGTCCATCTTCGCCGACAAGCGCGCGGTGAAGCAGATGCTGCTCAATCTCGTCACCAATGGCGTGAAGTTCACGCCGCGCGGCGGCGAGGTGTCGATCTCCGCGGCGCGCGTTGGCGCCGGGGTGGAGATCGCCGTGCGCGACAGCGGCATCGGCATCTCCCGCGAGGATCTCGCCCGCCTCGGCCGTCCGTTCGAGCAGGTCGATGCCGCGCACACCAGGAAGCAGGAAGGCACGGGCCTTGGTCTCGCTCTGGTCAAGGCGTTCGCCGCGATGCATGGCGGCGAGGTGACGATCGAATCCAATCTCGGGGAGGGGACGGTGGTGCGGATCACGCTTCCCTATGCCGCCGTCAGCGAAGCGGGCGAACGGCTCGCACACACGGACAATGTCGTGGCCTTGCGCGGCGCGGCCTGAGCCGCCGTCGGATCAGAACGACACCTGCGAACGCAGCGCCAGCGTGTTGAAGGTCTGACCGATCTGCACATTGCTGAGCACGCCGTGGCCGAAGCCGGCCGGAATCGTGCCGATGCGGTCGACGTCCACATTCTGGAACTGCAGCTCGAACTTGAGCGCCGCGTTCGGATACCAGTTGAGGCCGACCGTCCAGATTTTCTGCTCGCCGCCGCGCAGGCCGTCCAGCGGAATGGGCGAACCGATCACACCGGCATTGTCGTTGAGGTTCGTGTCGCTGTAGCGCGCCGCCAGCTCCCATGCGCCCCATCCGCCGCCCTCGAACGAAAAAGCTTCGCGCGGCCTCGGGTTGGTGAACGCGCCGCTGGCCGTGGAATAGACGCGGCTCTCGCCCGTGATGACCCACGTTCCTTGCGCGTACCAGCCATCGAAATTGTAGGAAATGGGCGAAGCGCGCAGATCGACGCCGTAGCCGAAATAGCCGGCCTGCGCATACAGCGATTGCCATTGTGCGGCGCCTTCGAGGCCCCATTCCCACACGTGGTTGCCGTTGAGCGTGCCGGTGGAGATCAGCTTTGTGCCGCTGTTGTCGACCGTCAGCTCGGGCGGATCGCTGAGCGAGATGGTGCCGGACGATGTCTTGAGCGGGCTCGTGTCTTGCGTCTTGAAGACGTAGGTGCCGTTGGCGCTCAGCACGATCTTCGTGTCGTCGTTGGAGAACAGAAGTCCGGAGAGCCGCCCCAGCAGTGCCTGCTGCTCGTCGAAGGCGCCGGAATCGCCGATCTTGTTTCCCGTGTAGGAGAGCGCGCCGTAGATGCGGTCGCCGGCATAGATCACGCTTGCGGCATCGCGGCCGTCGCCGCCGGCGATGTTGCGCGCGATGTCGGACGGCGAGTTGCGCTCGAGGAAGATGGTGTCGGGCGAGGCGGTGTTGTCCTCGAGCCCGGCCGATGCCGGGAACGCGCCGATGCGGAACGCGAAGGGCGCAAGGCCGTCGTACTGGATATACGCCGCCTGGATATGGCCGGGCGTCTCGGTGCCGCCCGAACCGGCGAAATCGTAGTTGAAGAAATACGACCAGTCGCCGAACAGCTTGCCTTGCAGACCGAGTTGCAGGCGCCGGAAATTCGCGCCGCTGGAAAGATCGGGACCGTTGGCCGGCGCCAGTTGCCGCGCGCTGCCGCTCTGCATGTAGTACGCCATGTCGTATTGCATGATGGCGCGGATGGCGGCGGAGAAGCGGCCGTCGGCGGACGTGACGCTGGGGCGGCCACCGGCGAGACTCCATACCGGCATGTCCTGCTTGGCGAGCTTGGCCCTTGTTTCCGTCGCCTCGACGCGTGCGTTGAGCGCGTCGATCTGATCCTGGACCGGCGCCTGCGCGGTTTGCGTCGCCGCCGGAACGGGCAGTGCGGCGGAAGCGGTCTGCGTGTCGGGAGCGACCTTCACGCCCTTGCGCGACAGCGCATGTTTCAGCGACGTGATCTCGCTTTTCTGCGACTCGATCTGGCGTTGCTGCGCATCGATCATGCGCTGCATGGCATCGAGGCGCTTTTCGATGGCGGCATCGTCGGCAAGAGCGGGCGACAGCAGCGCGGCCGTGGCGGCGCTCGCCAGAAGCAGGATGCGGGTGGACATCGTCAGCGCCCTCCCAGAATCACGAATCCGTCCTTCTGGAAGACGGTACGCGCTTCGGGGCTGCTCAGATAGTCGATGAACTCTTTTGCCAGTGGACCGGCGTCCTTCGTCGCGGCAACCGGATAGACGATGGGCGCGTGCGAATTGTCGGGGAAGGTTCCCACGATCTTCACCTTGGGCTCCGCCATCGCGTCGGTCGTGTAGACAATGCCGAGCGGCGCCTCGCCGCGCGCGACATAGGCCAGCGCCACGCGCACATTCTCGGCCTGCGCCAGACGATCGACGACCGTGTTCCACACGCCGAGCGATGTGAGCGCCGACTTGCCGTACTTGCCGGCAGGAACCGAATCGGGATCGGCGATGGCCAGCCTTCCCCCGTGCAGCGCGCCGGCAAGATCGAAGTGCGGCGCGATGGCAACGGTGGTGGTGGACTCTGCCGGCGCAATCAGCACGAGATGATTGCCGACGAGGTCGCGGCGCGTTTCGTGCGCAATCAGGCCCCTGTTGTCGAGGTAATCCATCCAGTCGCTGTCGGCCGACATGAACACGTCCGCGCCCTCCGAATTCTCGATCTGGCGGGCCAGCACGGAGGAAGCCGCAAAGGAGAAGGCGGCCGTGTGACCGGTCTTCTGCTGGTAGGACTTGCCGATCTCCGTCAGGGCGTCGTTCAGCGACGCAGCGGCGAAGATTGTGACGTCGGCGGCGCGCGCGACCGTCGCGAACGACAACGCGATCGCGGCAAGCGCAATGAAACGGAAACGGCGCATCTTGATCCCCCTGAACCTGACCGTGATATCTCACCGAATATCACGGCGCTCGGCTGGCCGCAAACCGGCTGACTGGACGAGAGCACGGGC
>DATIYG010000082.1:0-4654 GCA_035517755.1 Rhizomicrobium sp.
GTTCTGAACAGCCACCGTTTTGCGCTTTACGGTCTGGTTCCGCAGGGCAAGGCGATTGCGACGGAATTTGCGCTTCAGCCCTTGCCAAGAGCCGGGCTGGCTTACGCGGCCGTATCGATTTCTTCGACGGCGGACGCTACCGCGACGGCGCAAACGCTCCGCTCCATATTGTTGCAGGTTGCGCGGTCCGGTGTCTCCCCGGATCTCGTCGCCGCCGCAAAACTTCAGGAAGAACGCGACACGGAATTCCAGAAAAATTCCATCGAGGGGTTGGCGTCCATCTGGTCAGACGCCGTTGCGCTATACGGCTTGCCGTCCCCCGAAGCCGATCTCGCCCGCATCGAAAAGGTGACCGTTGCAGACGTGAATCGCGTGGCGCGGAAATATCTCGACGTCGATCGCGCGGTCTCCGCAACCATGACGCCCAGGAATTCCGGCGAGCCTGTTCTTTCGGGCGGCTTCGGCGGTCAGGAATCCTTTTCGCTGGCCTCGCAGAAAGCGACAGCGCTGCCTTCCTGGGCAGACACGTTGTTCCACAATCTTTCACTGCCCCCCTCCGCGTCGGCGCCCGTAATGAGCAAACTTGCGAATGGCCTGACATTGATTGTCCAGCCGGAAAGCGTCAGCAAGACGGTGAGCATATTCGGTCATATCCGGAACCGGCCTGAAACTGAGGAACCTGGCGGCAAGGAAGGTGTCGCGCCGATGCTCGATCAAATGATGTCCTACGGCACCACGCATCTTGATCGTTTGGCCTTTCAGTCCGCCTTGGATGCGATTGGCGCCGACGAAGATGCGGGAACGGATTTTCACATTCGCGCCCTTTCCGCCCATTTCGACCGCGCCGCCGAACTGCTCGCCGGTAACGAGCTTGCTCCGGCATTGCCGGAAGTCGAACTCGGTAATGTACGCGACAGGATCGAGCCGTACATCGCTTCGCGAAATGTCACGCCGGAGTTTCTCACGCAGCAGGCCATACGACAGTCCGTGTACCCGGACGATGATGCAAGCCTTCGGCATGCGACGGCCGCATCGGTGGACGGCGTCACGCTTCAGGACGTAAAAGCGTACTACGACAAAGTATTCCGACCGGATCTGACCACGATTGTGATTATCGGCGACGTCACGCCGGAGCGCGCGCGCGCTGTTATCGACAAATACTTTGGTCCATGGGCCGCGCACGGGCCATTGCCGGTTACGGATTTGCCGCCAGTGCCATCCAACGCAGCGCATACGATCCTGGTGCCTGACGCCAGCCGTGTGCAGGACAGCGTTGTTCTCGCCCAGAATCTCGGCCTCATGCGATCCAATCCGGATTACTACGCGCTAGCTCTCGGCAACGCTCTTCTGAGCGGCGGCTTTTACGCGTCGCGGTTCAGCGTCGATCTGCGAAAGAATGCCGGCCTGGTCTATTCCGTGAACGCGGATTTTTCCATGAGCCGGACCCGTTCGGTCTACCTGGTGGATTATGCCAGCGATCCGCAGAATGTTCGCCGCGCTGCCGAAATCGTTGCGCGGGATATAGACACGCTACGGCATCAGCCGCCAGCAGAAGAAGAATTGGACCGGGCAAAGGCGCTGTTGCTGCAGCAGATCGTCCTCGACGAAAGCAGTGTCGATGACATCGCGGGGGCCATCCTCAAGCGGCAAGATCTGGGATTGCCACTCGACGAACCGGCGGATGCGGCTGCCGCCTATATCGGCCTCACGCCCGTGGCGGTTCAGCAAGCTTTCGCGAAGTGGATGCAGCCCGAGGATCTTTCGCGTGTGGTGCGCGGGCCCTCACCGCCGGCATAGTCGTTGCGTTGTGTTTGTGTTTTTGCCGGAAAAAGCATCAGTCTCACATTGTCGAACAATGGACACCGGATGCCGCTGGCGAGGGGGACTTTCCAGTCGAGCAATTGATGGCGTGCGATTGCCGCGCGGCACCTTCGTATTTTTCCTCGCAATGGCATAGACCGCCGGAACCCCGCCAACGAAGACGAACTGAAGGCTCTACTGCGGCCGTTGTGCCGAACAGAACGAAACGGAACACGCGGTAGAGGTTTGAATCTGCTGATCTTTAATGGTGGGCGCGACAGGGATTGAACCTGTGACCCCTCCCGTGTGAAGGGAGTGCTCTCCCGCTGAGCTACGCGCCCGCCCGCCGACCCCATAAGGCAGGGGCCCGGGCTATAGGGCCGCCATCGGGCAGGCGTCAAGCAGGCATCCGCTGTCGGTCAGGCGTCAAGCAGGGGCCGCGCGGAGGTACTGGCAAAGTTTGAAATCACCCGCAGGGACCGCGCGGGTCAGGCCGCACCAGCCGGGGCAGGGCTTCCGCCGGCCACACGCCGCTCGTCCAGCTGGCTGATGATCATGATCTTCTGCCAGATCTTGCGGCCGAGATTGGACGTGAGGTCCTCGATCTCGTTCACCGCCCCGATCACCTGGCTGTCGCGGCTCCGGCCGGCATAAAGGGCGGCGAGCTTGGCGATCAGCGCCAGCATCTCGGTGCAATAGTCCAGATAGCGCGACAGCTCGAACTCCGTCATGCGGCGTTCGGGCGACGAGGCCGTCCGCGGGCCGCCGCCGAGGACGACGGTCGGGTCCTTCGTCAGCTGATGCATGTCGACGACGTGGGCGAAGGCGCGCAGTTCGTAGAGCTGTTTCAGGATGCGGCGGCGCTTGAGGCGTTCCTCGAGCGTCAGCACGAACCAGATCGCGCCGGCCGCCAGGATGAGCAGATTCACGATGGCATCCAGGCCTTGCGTGAGGCTGACCGGATCGGACCGCGCGATCGCACTGTGCCAATCGATGATGCGCGCGAAATAGATCTGCGCGGCCAGCCCGGCCACCACGGCGAGGGCTGCAAGAAATCGCAAGCCCAGATAGGGACGCGCCAGCGCGCGGGAGCGCCGTGCCGTCGCCTGTGCCGTAAGGGCGAGATCGGCGCAGACTTTCGCCAGGCCTGATTCCGGAAACCGCTCTGCAATGCGCGCCGAGAGCCGCTCGACCGTTTTGACGATCTCGGCGGAATCCAGAACATATGCGCCGTCTGCGCTGCGTGCCGGCATGGCCCCTCCCGCAGCCATTATACATGGAACGGGAGGGCGGTCGCGCGAAGGTTAGACCGTCACAAGTTTGCGATAGAGATGCCATGTCGCGTGGCCCAGCACCGGCACGACGACCACCAGCCCGATGAACAGGGGGATGGAGCCGAGCACCAGGCTTCCGGCAACGATCAATCCCCAAACCGCCATCGGAACCGGATTGGCTGCAACCGCGCGCACCGATGTGCGGATGGCGGTGTCGAGCCCGACATCCCTGTCGATCAGCAACGGGAACGACACGAGGCTGATCGCCATCGCGATCATCGCGAAGATGAAGCCCACGCCGCATCCCACGACGATCATGGTCCAGCCCGTGCGGGTGAAGAACACGTCGTTGACGAAGCCTTGGATCGAGGTCGGCGCCACCGGCCCGATCGTGTTCTCGAAGATCAGCCACGCGACATAGAGCCAGAGGAGGAAGATGCCGACGAGGATCGCGCCCAGCACCATGATGGCGCCGGCCGCCGGCGCGTGCACCACGTCGAAGGCATTCGTCCACGTCACCGGCAAACCCTGTTCGCGCCGCCGGCTCATTTCATAGAGCCCGATGGCGGCGAACGGCCCGATCAGCGCAAAACCGGATGCCAGCGGGAAGACGAGCGGCAGGAGGTCGAGCCCGAAGGCCAGCCGCGCCAGGATCAGCCCGACGGCAGCATAGATCGCGCAGAGGAAAATCACGTCGCTGCGATAGACGCCGAAATCGTCGAAGCCCTTGGCGATGGCATCGCCCACATCGCCGACCGTGATCTTCTGCACGGCGGGCGCGGGCGAATGGATTGTGTCCTGAACATGCTGCAGCGAGTGATAGGCCGATGCGATCCCGCGCGCCGCGCCAACGACCTGCGCGCCGGCATACTCGACCGGATTCTTGATGGTCGTCATGTAGATCCTCCCGAACCTTGTTCTCGAGGATCAGGTCTCGCCCAGTGGCCAGCCCCGAGGCGCCGGGCGAGCCCGCAACCTCTCCTTATAGGATACGCCGAATTCGAGCCCCGCGATATGGGCGGAAGCTTCAGGGCACGAGCTTGCTTAACGCCGCAGGAAGCGCCGAAAACGCGTCGATCACCGCATCGGCGCCCAGTTCGCGCGGCGGGATTGGCGTGTAGCCATAGGTGAGCACGATCACCGGAATTCCGGCGGCATGGGCGGTCGCCACATCGGTGGCGCTGTCGCCGATCATCACGGCGTGCGCCTTGTCGGCGCCGAGCTCGTCCAGCACATGGTGAAGCACGCGCGGATCCGGCTTCACGTAGGAGTAGCGGCCGGCGCCGTGGATGGCCTCGAAGTATTGCGTGAGATCGAGCGCCTTGAGCAGCGGCACGGCCAGCTCTTCCGGCTTGTTGGTCAGCACACCCATGCGGGCGCCGTCGCGTTTGAAGGCAGCCAGTGTTTCGTGCACGCCGGGATAAGGCAGGCTCTCGTCGGCCAGGTGATCCCGGTAGTGAACAATGAAGCGGTCGATCAGCGCCTCGGTCCGCTCGGGCGACGGCCGCGCGCCAGTCCGCGCGAAGGCTTCGCCCATCATCAACCGGGCGCCATGGCCGACCAGGTGGCGGAGATCGCCG